>NZ_JACJEY010000014.1:0-112966 GCF_014164295.1 Pseudoalteromonas sp. SG43-7 | reverse complement strand
CAAAAAAGCTGGCACTGCCAGCTTTTTTGCGTTTATACGGATACTTTTCATAAATGTTCTAATGTACTTTCATTTAAAAAACGACTTAGCTTTCTCAGATTTAAGCCCTCATTTATTTCTCATTCTTTCCTCTTTGTGCAATAAAATTTTAGTGAATTATTCACAAAGAAATTAAGGTTCGCTGCGCTTAAAGAGCTAGCCTACGCAAATAGAACCGATTTGATAAATTATTGGCTCTATTCGTTTCACTGCAGTGCCCTTCCTTTTAATACATAATCATTTTGACAGCGGTTACTAGCAACAATGCGGCGAAGATTTTTTTGACTAACGTGACTGGTAAGTGATGGGTGGCTTTGGCGCCTAACGGGGCGGTAAACCAGGATGTGCAAATGATACCGAATAACGCTGGTAAATACACAAATCCAGCAAATCCATTTTCTAGTGCAAAATGGCCGCTGCCTGAGCTGATGTAACCAATTGAACCAAATAATGCGATAACAATGCCGCATGCGGATGCACATCCTATGGCTTTTTTCATATCGACTGAGAAAAACGTTAACAATGGTACCAAAAGCGCGCCTCCGCCAATACCGATCATCGCAGACAAGCCGCCGATGATCGTGGTCATAATGGTTAACACACCTTTATTGGGCATGTCACGCTCAACCGATGGCTCACGCTTATTACTTACAAACATCTTTATCGCAATAAGTACCACTGTGACAGCAAACACTAAGCGAACAACCTGCTCAGGTAATAGTGCCGCTATAAAGCCACTGATAAGCGCCCCCAGTGCAACGCCCGTCATTACCCAAGGAGCAAGAGTCCATGGAACATTGCCATTTTTATGATGTGCGATTGCGGAAGACGTTGATGTAAATAATATTGATGCTAATGACGTTGCAATTGCGGCAATAACGACTTGCTCAGCTGGTAGAATTTCAAAATGCAGTAAAATAATACTCAACACAGGAACAATAACCAACCCGCCCCCAATACCTAGCAGCCCTGCTAAAAAACCTACGCCACAGCCAAGTAAGGCGCAGTATAAAATCAACATTATCAATTCACTCATTGCGTTTATCTCTTATTATAATTTTGGGGCACTCATGCCAGATGAATGCGTTTCTATTTCCAACAGAGCAGCGATCACTCACCACATTGGCCGCGAGTATATCAATATAACTGATGCCCATTGATATATTTGCTAAATTAAGCCCTGAATAATCCTCATGTTTTAGATGAAATAAATACAAGATACCCACCCAGAAGTCTAAATATCTGTATAGCCAAGTTGGCACTCTGTCTTTTAAAGTGCCACTTCAGATAATTTATAGCTAATGCCGTGCAATATTATTAGTTGATGAATACAGCTCATGTTTTAGGTGAAATTAAACCGTTTTTATTCATGTACCGATCCACGTATAAATAGCTCAACTCTTAGAGGCAACACAGTTTTACAGCGGTTTTAATTAAGCCATCAGGCACAAACACAAAAACTGTGAACATCACTTACTGAGAGATCAGTAACGTTAATTCGCTCAAGAGCACAGCATAAACGCAGGTTTTAAATCAGATAATTGGATACAGATCACCATGACTAAAGATTTCACATTTACTATTAAGAGTATTTGTCTCGATGAAAATTATCATCCAGTAGCTAATACACGTATCACTACCAATTTTGCAAACTTGGCCAGAGGCAGTTATCGCCAAGCAAACTTACGCAACGCCTTAAAAATGATCGATAACCGTTTTAATGCCTTGGCGCAGTGGGATAACCCAAAAGCGGATCGTTATTCTGTAGAGCTTGAAATCATCTCTGTTGATATGGATATTGCTGGCAGTGGTAATAGCTTTCCATCGATTGAAATATTGAAAACAAATATTGTTGATCATCACACTAACAAACGCATTGAAGGCATTGTAGGAAATAATTTTTCCTCCTATGTGCGCGACTATGATTTTAGTGTATTACTGCAAGAACATAATAAAGATCAGCCTAAATTTAGTATTCCTGATAACTTTGGCGAGCTGCATGGCAAACTATTTAAATATTTTATTAGTTCTGACAGCTACAAAAAGCACTTTAAAAAGCCGCCAGTAATATGCCTAAGTGTTTCGGATAACAAGACCTATCATCGTACTGAAAATCAGCACCCTGCGTTAGGTGTTGAATATCAGCCAAATGAACCGTCTTTGACTGAGCAATATTTCAAAAAAATGGGCTTGCAGGTGCGTTATTTTATGCCGCCAAATAGTGTAGCGCCCTTAGCCTTTTATTTTGTTGGTGATTTGCTAAATGATTACACTCATCTTGAGCTTATTAGCACTATTAGCACTATGGAGACATTTCAAAAAATCTACCGACCAGAGATCTATAATGCCAATGCGACTGCGGGGAAATCATATCAACCAAATTTGAAGAACCTAGATCATTCACTCACGCAAATTGTTTATGACCGTGAAGAGCGCAGTAAATTGGCGAATGAACAGGGGAAATTTGCTGAGCAGCACTTCATCAAGCCATATCAAACAGTGCTTGAGCAATGGTCTGCTAATTACGCGTAATAGCGAGTTCAATCGTTAGATTCAATCGCAACTTAAAAAGTTAACCCAAATAAATGGCATTATTTATTATGAAAACATCTATTAGCAAAACAATATTACCGACTTCAACTGCAGGCAGCTTACCTAAACCTTCATGGCTTGCAGAGCCAGAGACTCTTTGGTCACCTTGGAAACTTCAAGGTGATGAATTAATTGACGGCAAACACGATGCATTACGGATCTCTCTGCAAGAGCAACAACGCGCAGGTATTGATATTGTCAGTGATGGCGAGCAAACACGCCAACACTTTGTTACCACATTTATTGAGCACCTTAACGGTGTAGATTTTGAAAACCGTAAAACGGTGAGAATTCGTGACCGCTATGATGCCAGTGTACCGACAGTCATTGGACCTGTTAGTCGTATAAAACCGGTTTTTGTTGATGATGCTAAGTTTTTACGCAGCCAAACCAAAAAACCGATCAAATGGGCGCTACCAGGTCCTATGACTATGATAGATACACTTTATGATGACCATTATAAAAGCCGCGAACAGCTCGCTTGGGAATTTGCCAAAATTCTTAATCAAGAAGCCAAAGAACTAGAAGCTGCGGGGGTTGATATCATTCAATTTGATGAGCCTGCATTTAACGTGTTTTTTGATGAGGTAAATGATTGGGGAATTGCGTGTTTAGAAAAAGCCATTGAAGGCCTTAAATGCGAAACGGCCGTACATATTTGTTATGGTTATGGCATCAAAGCCAATACAGATTGGAAAAAAACGTTAGGCTCAGAATGGCGACAATACGAAGAAGCATTTCCAAAACTGCAGCAATCTAATATTGATATTATCTCATTAGAATGTCACAACTCTCATGTACCAATGGAACTACTTGAACTTATTCGCGGTAAAAAAGTAATGGTTGGCGCCATTGACGTTGCCACCAATACCATAGAAACACCTGAAGAAGTGGCAAATACGCTACGTAAAGCACTGCAGTTTGTCGATGCTGACAAGCTCTACCCGTGTACTAACTGTGGTATGGCCCCCCTACCTCGCGCAGTTGCAAGAGGTAAGCTCAATGCGTTAACCGCTGGCGCAGAGATTATTAGAAAAGAGCTGGCTCAAAGTAATTAAAATCTAATTTATTTCATGAGGTGGAGTAACCACCTCGTCCTAATTTATTTTCAACAATTACACTTACTACAAATACAATAAGCCTATATACACATAAAGTATTTAATACCCGCGCTTTTGCCAAAACTCAATTTCTGACATGGACTCTTGTTCAAACACTGAAAATGTTTTATCGGCAATCAGTTTACCGTTTAGCTCTATGGTCATGCGCCAGTCACCTATTTTATTGCTGATAGGTTGCCACAAGGTATCACCTAAGTAAAAGTGCCAGTCATTGTCTTTAACGTATTCAAAGCCGTCAAATGGTGGCATTACCTCACCATCAGCATCCGGTATGTCAGGATGATAAATACAATAATGAAGCTTTTCGCCTTTGGCTTTTTTAATATTAATGATAAAACCAAACTCCACATCGAGTTGTGCGGGTACTTTTGTGGTAAATGCTTGAATTTGCGGTAAGGCTTTTGATGATGAATCCCACTTTGTATAAATACCAAAGCTTTGCATAGTGATTGCGGGCTGAGTTTTTGCCATTATTTATCCTTTTTTTGATGCATTAGTTTAACGTATTTACACGGCAAAATTAAGCGCCAAAACGTTTAGGATCTTTAGGATAGAAAAAATCAGGCTGGCGATCACACAAGGCAAACTCACGGGTATTTTTGTAAGGTAGTTTCATAAACCCGGCAACCCCCACATCAGTAATGCTCACCGCATATTGCATCAACTTATTAAGCAAGCGCTTAAACTGTGCTTCTTTAGTGCCATCTAACAAACGATAGTAATGATGTATTTTCATTCTATCTGGTAAAGCTTCAAAAATAATGCAGCCGGTATGATGTATTTGGTTTAACTCAAATACGCATTTGATCACTTTTTTAGGTAGCTGCAGTTGCTCGTCCGGATCTTTACCGTCTTCAAAATAAGAATGTGGTCGGGTGACTTCTGAGCTTTTTAAATTCATTACCTCATAGTCAAGCTCTGGAAGTTGTTCAAACTTAAATGCCCCTGTGCCATCACGCTCCAGTTGAATGGTCTTTCTGGCATCAAATAAACAACACTTAAATAAGCCTTTTTGATGAATGCCTTGTGCCAACATCACGGTATTATTAACCGCTTGGGTAAAAGCATGGCCTAAACTTTCATCATGCATGATCAGTGATGATTCAACGAACAGTGATTCCTCTTTCCAATGAAAGCTTAAGCCCCCTACTACTGGGTATTTTGCTAATCGGCTGATAGAGGCTAAAAATGCTTTTTCAGTATCACCGGTATCAAACAGGAATTCTTTATAATACCGGTCCAATTGAGCGTCATTTACATCAAGCAGTTGTTGATTGAGGTCGGCTTGGCGTAAAAATTGTTTACGTGAACTATAAACCACAGTATCAGGTAGTTCGTCATCGTTACCAAACCAAAATGGAATATTGGCTCGCACATCTTCAGCTAAATTGAGCTCTGGTAAATATGCTTTTGCCATAGCAGGCATATTACGTATAAAGTAATCACCCGCCCCGTCTCTTGTAATTTTATTTTTAGAGAGCATACCGTCAATCACTTTTGCAAGCTCCATAGGGAGCCCTAGTGAACTGGCTGGGATCACTTGCGCGCCAAATCGGCATGACTGTGCAGAAGCCAGTGCGTATAAGGTGGACGCCACGCCTTGCTCATCAAAACGCGGCGATGATTTAGCACCTGACATTTGCTCATCACCAATAAAATACACATCCCCCATCCGCGCATTGGTGGTACTTAAATCGCCAGACATTAAATCCATAAAGTTACTGGTGATTGGCTCGCCATTACTGTCTATTTGGGCATACACCGAGCTGCCCCAGTCCACCAGCGATAAGCCTTGGGTATGTTCATCCCACACTAGATTAGAGGGCTTGATATCGCCATGCACAATCGGTTGTGGCGTTATGCCATTTTGCTGAGTGCGTAGGTCTATTAATACATTACGTAGTTTTAGCGCTAAACTGGCGATTGCTGCTGCGCTAAAGCGGCCTTTTTTAAGTGATACTTTTTCTAAGTCTTCGCCCAGCGCGCGGGCCATCATTAAAATGCCCTGCTTTTTTATCCGTTCAAAAGCATAAAACTTAGGCACTAATGGGTTATCAACTTGCGAGAGCATATACGCTTCGTCCTCAAGTCGATCACGTACACTTTGCGCCAAGGTGATACGTGAAAATTTAAACACCCAAGGAAGTTTACGCTCATCTAAACCCGCAAATACAAATCCAAAAGCACCCGAGCCAATCATTTCAACCTGGCTGTAGCCTAAATTAGTGAGTTGCTTAATACAGATATTCAACCATTGGCGATGTTTTTTGGCGTCATGGTGCGAAAGCAAATAGACCGACTGCTCTTCATTGATATAAAAATTGCGGATTGCTTTGGTTTTCACTGCGAGGTCTCAACGTATTCTAAAAAATGTAAGGGATAAGGGTGAAGCTAGCTTATTGATTATTAATTTTTTAGTTCTAAATTTCTAGTCATTTAGCCTCAGCTTAGCGTGTCCTGACATTTTGCGCAAAAAAGTGTAAAAAGGCAATCTGTGTTAAAAAATAATGCCCCCAACTCACTAAACGACAGGTGATACTCTTTATTCATGGTAATTGCTTAGTTAGATATTACAGACTTTCTGATTGGTAAAATAAAAGAAAAAAAGCCGCGTGATCAGCGAACTGATCACAACAGCTTTTAACAACCAGAATCGTTATAAATTAGAGTGCTTGTTCAAGCTCTGGTAGCACATCAAATAAATCTGCTACTAAACCATAATCCGCCACTTGGAAGATTGGCGCATCGGGATCTTTATTGATAGCCACAATTACTTTTGAGTCTTTCATACCCGCTAAGTGCTGAATTGCGCCACTAATACCTACAGCAATATATAAGTTAGGCGCAACGATCTTACCGGTTTGACCCACTTGCATATCGTTTGGCACAAAGCCTGCGTCAACCGCAGCACGAGACGCACCAATTGCCGCGCCTAGTTTATCGGCAATACCATTAAGTAATGAAAAGTTCTCGCCATTTTGCATACCGCGTCCACCTGATATAACCACTTGCGCAGCAGTTAACTCTGGGCGCTCAGATTCGGTTTGCTCAACACTTACAAATGCGCTTAATTCACTGCTAAACACAGAATCAACAACACGACTCTCAGCGGGAGCTTGCTCACCTTGCAGATCAAAGCTACTTGCACGAACGGTGATCACTTTTTTGCTATCCAGTGATTTTACAGTTGCGATGGCATTACCTGCATAGATTGGACGTTTAAATGTATCAGCGTCAACCACATCAATGATTTCTGAAATTTGTGCAACATCAAGTAATGCGGCAACACGTGGCATGAAATTTTTGCCCGTTGTAGTGGCACTAGCAACAAGATGCGAATAATCTGGCGCAAGCGATAACACTAAATCTGCGATGTTTTCAGCTAACTGATGCGCATACTCACTATGATCAGCCACCAGCACGGTGTTTACACCTGCAATACTGGCCACTATTTCACTCATTGGTGCTACGTTTTCACCAGCAATTAGTACATCAACAGCAAAACCAAGCTTTAATGCTGCGTTTATGGTTTTAGAAGTTTCAGGCTTTAAACTGCCATTGTCATGATCTGCTATAACTAATGTTTTCATTTAAATCACCTTCGCTTGTGTTTTTAATAAATCAACTAACTGGGCTACATCATCAACAATGATACCGCCACTGCGTTTTGCCGGTTCATGTACCGCAACAAGTTCGATACGCGGGGTTAAGTCTACACCTAAGCTATCAGCTGCAATTACCTCAAGTGGTTTACGTTTGGCTTTCATAATATTTGGCAATGATGCATAACGGGGTTCATTCAAACGTAAGTCTGTTGTGACTACGGCCGGTAACTTTAATGCCACTGTTTGTAAACCGCCATCAACTTCACGCGTCACATTAACAGTGCCATTTGCTATGTCGACCTTTGATGCAAACGTACCTTGCCCGCGCCCAGTAAGAGCCGCCAGCATTTGACCTGTTTGATTGTTATCTGAATCAATCGACTGTTTACCTAAAATTACCAGTTCAGGGGCTTCTTGCTCGACGATTTTAGCAAGCAGCTTTGCAACGTGCAGTGATTCTAATTTTTCGTCAGTCTCAATATGAATCGCTTTATCGGCGCCCAGTGCCAGAGCTGTACGTAATTGTTCTTGAGATGCTTTAGCACCAATGGTTACAGCAATCACTTCAGTGGCAGTGCCCGCCTCTTTTAAGCGGATAGCTTCTTCAATGGCAATTTCGCAAAATGGGTTAAGTGCCATTTTCACATTAGTTAGATCAACGTCGCTATTATCTGCTTTAACGCGTGCTTTTACGTTGTAGTCGATAACTCTTTTTATTGGAACGAGAACTTTCATAGGAACTCCATAATTATTTAAACCTACAAGCTAACGTGTACGTCAACCTATTTATTTTATGAAATCAGACTACTTCCTGTTGACGTAAACGTCAACCTAAAATAACCTTAAACTATTCATCGCCTGTAACGTTTCATTTGCAAGTATGAAATTGCCCTCGTAAAGGCACAGGTCCGTCACATAAAAGAGGTTAATATGGTCGAACGCGAAACCATGGAATTTGATGTCGTTATTGTCGGCGCAGGCCCAGCAGGCTTAGCTACCGCCATACGATTAGCGCAACAAGCACAAGAAAAACAACAAGAGTGCATGATCTGCGTGGTTGAAAAAGGCTCTGAAGTGGGCGCTCATATTTTATCGGGCGCAGTATTTGAAATCACCGCTTTGGACGAGTTACTGCCCAATTGGCAAGAACTTGGCGCACCAGTGACCACTAAAGTAACCAGTGATGAAATATATTGGTTTAATAATGACAGCAAAGCCACCGCTATCCCTCACTTTGCCGCACCTAAAACATTTCATAATACTGATAACTATATTGTCTCTATGGGTAATGTATGCCGCTGGCTTGCAGAGCAAGCAGAAAAACTAGGTGTTGAGATTTTCCCAGGGTTTAGCGCGCACTCACTGATTATTGAAGATGACACAGTAAAAGGCATTATTACCGGCGATATGGGCCTTGATAGCAATGGCAATGAAAAAGATGGCTTTATGCCTGGCATGGAACTTCGTGCTAAATACACTGTATTTGCTGAAGGTTGTCGTGGTCACTTAGGTAAACAGCTGATCACTCAATTTGCACTTGCTCAAGATGCCTCACCGCAACATTATGGTTTAGGCTTTAAAGAAATTTGGCAAATCGATCCTGCTAAACACAAGCAAGGCACGGTAGTTCATGGCACCGGTTGGCCCTTAAGTGCAGATACTAACGGTGGTGCGTTTATGTACCACAGTGATAATAATCAAGTTGTAGTCGGCTTAATTGTTGATTTAAATTACTCAAACCCGCATTTAAGCCCGTTTGATGAATTTCAGCGCATGAAACACCACCCAATCTTTAAAGATGTATTAGCCAGTGGTGAACGTATTGCTTATGGCGCTCGTGCGATTGCAAAAGGTGGCTTACACTCATTACCAAAAATGCACTTCCCGGGTGGTTTGTTGGTCGGCTGTGATGCTGGCACCTTGAATTTTGCCAAAATCAAAGGCAACCACACAGCGATGAAGTCAGGTATGATTGCCGCTGAGGTGATCTTTAGCGCGCTTACAAACGAGCAACAGCATACTGACTTAGTTGACTACAGCGAAGCATTTAAACAAAGCTGGGCTTATAAAGAGCTATACCAATCACGTAACTTTGGCCCTGTGATGCATAAGCTAGGAAAATTTCTTGGTGGTGCGTATAACACCCTTGATCAAAATATTTTTGCAGGGGCATTACCTTTTACTTTTAAAGATAATATCCCAGATCACGCAACGCTAGTTGATAAAAATCAGGCCAGTGTCATTAATTACCCGAAGCCTGATGGTCAACTCAGCTTTGATAAATTATCTTCGGTGTTTTTATCAAATACCAATCATGAAGAATCTCAGCCGTGTCATTTAAAACTAAAAAATAGCGCTATTCCTATCGATGTTAACTTAGTTAAATTTGACGAGCCTGCTCAGCGCTATTGCCCGGCGGGTGTGTATGAGATACAGCAAATTGCCGGCAAAGACGAGTTTGTGATCAATGCACAAAACTGCGTGCATTGTAAAACCTGCGATATTAAAGATCCGAGCCAAAACATCACCTGGGTAACACCTGAGGGAGCCGGTGGTCCCAACTACCCAAATATGTAATCTAAATACAATTAAAGCGCTTGATACAGCGTAAAAATAATATTTTACATATAAGTTATAAACCTATCCTAAATTGCAGGGGCTTCGGCCCCTTTTTTGCGCTATGCTAATAAGAATTATATATGAGTGAGATATTTTTATGCCGTCGTCTAATGTTGTATTCCGTTTTTTAGCAGAGCCCACCGATGTGAATTTTGGCGGGAAGGTTCATGGCGGTGTCGTCATGAAGTGGATTGACCAAGCAGGTTATGCCTGCGCTGCTGGTTGGAGTGGTCATTACTGTGTCACTGTATCTGTCGCTGGGGTTAAATTTCGTCGCCCAATTCTAGTTGGTCAAATTGTTGAAGTTGAAGCTAAAATTGCCCACACTGGCAAAACCAGTATGCAAATCTTTATACAAGTTCGCTGTGGCGATCCGAAAACGCGTAATTTAGTTGAGACTAACCACTGTGTAATTAGCTTTGTTGCCATGGACGAAACAGGTTACCCCGTAGCAGTGCCAGAATACATCGCAGTGAGTAATGAAGACAAAAAATTAGAAAACTACGCAATTAAGATGAAAGAGATTGCCATAGAAACTGAAACTTTATTGCATAAATCAGAACCCTGATCACCTAAACTATCTATCTGTAAAAGCTACATCCTAGTCAGAAATATTTTCTCCAGCCAAACTGAACGAGCGTTTAAATAGCGCTCATTGGTATACTTTATATGCTATAAAAGACTATAACTGGCTGTTTTTAAGCCAAATTAATCATGGCACGCACCATGCAATATTAAAATTAACCGGTAATTTAAAGGTTATATTTTTATTTTGTAAAGGAGCTATTAAATGATTAAATCAATTTCACTTTCTGCTATCTCATTAGCATTGTTAGGTTTTAATACTGCAGCTAGTGCAGAAACAACAAACATGGATTACCCTCGCGTATATACAGGTATTGGCTATGGTCAATACTCATTCAAATTTGAAGACTCTGATGACGACATCGATTTTGATGATGATTCACAAATGCTTAAGGGTTACGTTGGTACGCAATTTAATAAGTATTTAAGTTTAGAGCTTGCCTATCAAAACTTTGATGAAGTAAGCGATATTGATAGCTATGCTGAAGTTGATGGTGTGTCTTTGGCCGCACGGTTAGCTGCCCCTATTACGGATAGCTTCTCTGTCTATGCTAAAGGTGGTTGGCTAGAATGGGATGCTGAGGTAACCAGCGACCTTCCTGCTATTGGTAAGATATCAGCAGATCAAAGTGGAGGCGATGTATTTTATGGTGCAGGTATCGAGTACGCATTCACCACCAACATGCAGGTACGCTTTGAGTATGAACGCTATGAACTAAAAGATGAAATTGATCCAGAAATGGATGTAGCATCGGTTTCATTCCAATATATGTTCTAAGAAATGCTTAACCTATTTTGAGGTTATTTAGCAGTAAAAGGCAGCTTCGAGCTGCCTTTTTTGTTGTTAGCGGTTAGAATATCGTATCTTTAACAGTAATTGAGTTTCATGAGCGATTTTCAACTAACGGCTATTGGCCATATTCAATCTCCTTATAAACAAAAGTTCGCCATTCCTCGCCAACCGCGTTTAGTTCCACAAGCAAAAGCTAAGTTGGTATTTGCTGCTGATTTTAACCGTGAAGAATTTGTTCGTGGTTTAGATGAATTTAGCCATATTTGGTTATTGTTTCGCTTTCATGAAACTGCAGATAAAGGCTACTCAGCCATGGTTAGACCACCGCGTTTAGGCGGTAATGAGCGCAAAGGCGTATTCGCCACACGCGCGACCTTTAGACCCAATGCCATAGGCATGAGTGCCGTCAAACTTGAAGGCATAGAGTATAAAAATGGCCAGCTGTGTTTATTATTGGCAGGCATAGATTTACTTGATGACACCCCGATTTTAGACATCAAACCATATTTACCTTATTCAGATGCCATGGTTGATGCCACTGCAGGCTTTGCTGACACGCGCCCAGAAACGCAAATGACCGTTGAGTTTAGCCCGCAAGTGCAGGCGTTTATTGAACAGCAAACCAACTTTCCACAGTTGCATGACTTTATTAGTAATGTACTTAAGCAAGATCCTCGCCCTGCCTATAAAAAGCAAAAAGAGGGTGAACAAAGTTATGGAATGACCTTGTATGATTTTAATATCCGTTGGCAAGTAAACGACGAGCATAACTATGTCACTAGCATAGAAAAAAGTTAGAAAAACACACTTAGCGCTTTAGTGTAAAAGCAACCGCTGCTAAACTGAGTGCCCAATTGAAATAATAATTTTATAACTATCGGAATAAACATGCGTACCAGTCAATATATACTCGCAACACTTAAAGAAACGCCATCAGATGCTGAAATTGTATCGCATCAATTAATGTTAAGAGCGGGCATGATCCGTCGCGTCGCGTCGGGCCTATATACTTGGTTACCCTCTGGATTACGCGTGTTACGAAAAGTCGAAAACATTGTGCGTGAAGAAATGGACAAATCAGGTGCAATCGAAATGTTGATGCCTGTTATTCAACCTGCGGATCTATGGGAAGAGTCTGGCCGTTGGGAGCAGTTTGGCCCAGAACTTATGCGTTTTACTGACCGTCACAATCGTACTTTCGCGTTAGGACCAACCCATGAAGAAGTGATCACTGACTTTGTTCGTAAAGAAGTAAGTTCGTATAAACAATTACCGCTTACTTTGTATCAAGTACAAACAAAAGTGCGCGACGAACGTCGTCCTCGTTTTGGGGTTATGCGCGCGCGTGAATTTACTATGAAAGATGCCTATTCATTTCATTTAAGTGAAGAATGTTTAGATGCAACTTATCAAGTAATGCACAAAGCATACTGTAATATATTCGATCGCTTAGGCCTTGATTACCGTCCTGTTATTGCTGATACCGGCTCTATCGGTGGTAGTGTATCTCATGAATTTCATGTGTTAGCTGAATCAGGTGAAGATGCTATCGCCTTTAGTGATAAAAGTGACTACGCAGCAAACATCGAAAAAGCAGAAGCATTAGCGCCAAGTGAAGCGCGCCCTGCTGCCGCAAAAGAATTAAAAGCATTCCCAACGCCTGATGCGAAAACTATCGACGAGCTAAAGAAACACTATGGTGTTAAACCTCATCGCAGTGTTAAAACACTGATTGTTTACGGCGCGCCAAATGAAGATGGTCAACGTGGTTTAGTTGCATTAGTAATACGTGGCGATCATGAGCTTAACGAACTTAAAGCTGAAAAACATCCATTAGTAGATTCTCCACTGGAAATGGCAAACGAGGCTGACATAATTGCAGCCATTGGTGCTAAACCGGGTTCATTAGGCCCTGTTGGCTTAATCATGCCAATTTTAGTAGACCGTACAGCCAACGTAATGGCTGATTTTGTAGCCGGTGCTAACAAAGATGACGAGCATTACAGCGGTATTAACTGGGATCGCGATGTAACTGAGTATGAAGTTGCTGATCTACGTAATATTGTCGAAGGTGATCCTAGTCCATGTGGTAATGGTACTTTACATATTAAACGCGGTATTGAAGTTGGCCATATCTTCCAGCTTGGTACTAAGTACTCAGAAGCGATGAAAGCGGGAGTATTAAACGAAAGCGGTAAAAACCAAATAATGACTATGGGTTGTTATGGTATTGGTGTATCGCGTATTGTCGCAGCGGCTATTGAACAAAATAATGATCAATACGGTATTATTTGGCCACAGCCAATCGCCCCGTTCGATTTAGCTATTGTGCCAATGAATATGCATAAATCGCATCGTATACCAGATATCGCTAATAACCTTTACGACGGTTTAAAAGCCGCAGGCTTAGACGTGTTATTTGATGACCGTAAAGAGCGCCCAGGTGTGATGTTTAACGACATGGAATTACTCGGTGTACCTTTCACGTTGGTAATTGGTGAGCGTAATCTTGATGAAAACAAGGTTGAGCTGAAAAATCGCCGTACCGGTGAAAAACTAATGATAGATATTGATAGCGCTGTTGAAGCAATCAAAGCGGCCATGAACGCTTAATCATCAGCACCCTCTGTAACAAAAAAACCGCGAAATGCGGTTTTTTTGTTTTTGCACGATCATTAATTGTCATAGATGTTTCGTCAAACAGTCTTATAAACGTCATTCAAGTTGCTTAACTTTGTTGTTATTACACCGTGAGTAACCTCCTATGCACGACATCGAAAAAAGTGATAAAAAGTACTACCCAGCCGTTTGGATCTCCGATGTACATTTAGGCTATAAAGATTGTCGAGCAGATTACCTACTCGACTTTTTAAATAGTATTGAGTGCGATACCCTTTATCTAGTGGGTGACATCGTCGATTTATGGTCTATGAAGCGAAGTTTTTATTGGCACCCTAGTCACTATCAAGTATTAGCCTGTATTCAAGCCAAAGCAGTTCAAGGTACTCGAGTGATTTATATTCCCGGCAATCACGATGAAACATTCCGGCACTACGTCAATAACAGCCTATTTGGTATTGAAGTCCACCAGCAGTTTATTCACACAACCAAAGCCAACAAACGATTTCTTCTGGTTCACGGTGATGATTTTGACTCAGCAACTCGGTATAACAAACTGATCAGTATTGCCGGTGATGCAGGTTATGACTTTTTACTATTTTTAAATCGCTGGACTAATCGTATTCGACGCCTATATGGTGGTAACTATTGGTCACTTGCTGCTTGGATCAAAGCCCGCGTTCATAAAGCGCGTGAAGCAATAGAGGCATTTGAAAATGCTGCTATTCATGAGGCTAAAAAGCAAGGCGTAGACGGTATTATTTGCGGTCACATTCATCACCCACAACTCAAAGTCGTTGATGGCATTGTTTACTGTAATGATGGCGATTGGATAGAAAGTTGTACCGCAGTAGTAGAGCAAGAAAATGGTCGTATCGAATTGCTACACTGGTCTGACACTCAAACAGTGATTAATTCTGCTGATATTACCAAACTTAATCAAAATCTTGGTGGACCAAAGGCTAAACCTGAAAAATCAGTAGCTTAAAATTTAGACTGTGTGGTTTATTTTAACCACATAGCTAATTTGTCTTTCAAAACTTTTGGCTTTATGGGTTTGGTAATATAATCATTCATACCAGCTGTAATACAGCGTTCTCTGTCACCTGCCATAGCGCTGGCAGTCATAGCGATAATAGGCACTTTCGCATAGTCAGCACCAGCTTTGTTGCTGCGAATTGCAGAGGTCGTGTCATAGCCATTGAGGTTTGGCATTTGGCAATCCATAAAAATCAGATCAAATAAAGCTGTTTGCTCTGTATTTAATATTTCTAGTGCATCGAGGCCATCGCTGGCACATACAATAGTGACACCGGTATTTTTTAATATTGCTTTGGCAACTTCAAGGTTGATCATATTATCATCAACCAATAACACCTTAAAATTTGAGAAATCGTATTCAACATATTCTGTTTGCTCACTACCTTGGCTAGCAACCAAAAAACTATTATTAACACCAAACAAACTTGCTAACTTAAAGCTAAATTGATCTTGAGTAAGCGGCTTATTAAGTACATGGCAATTTTCAGGCACCTGCTCTTTGGCTTTTTTACTAAGCAATAAATCACGCAAAATTAATACATATTTTTTATTCTGCTTATTACATAAATTAATCAGTGTTTGTAAGTATGGGTGATCATTATCAACAACCAGTAAATCAACTTTTAACTCTTGATATTGTGCTTGGTAGTCAAATCGTTGAATATTATTGGCCGCTACTTGGCAATTTTTAATCAATAAATTAGTGACATTGTTATATACATTGTCGCTATCTATCAGCACGCCAACCTGAATATCTTTTGCCAACTCAACGGCTGTATTGAGCTTTTTCTCAGCTGCAATATGTAATTGCACTTGCGCTGTAAAACAGCTCCCTTTGCCTTTTTCACTGGTGACGCTAATATCACCGCCCATCAATTGCGCCAACTTACGACAAATTGATAAACCAAGCCCAGTACCACCAAAGTGGCGAGTGGTACTGGTGTCCTCTTGGGTAAAGGCCTCAAACAACTTATCGATATTTTTTTCAGCAATGCCGATGCCTGAATCTTCAATAACAAAGCTCATTAATAACTTTTCTTCAGTAAGATACTGACATCCAAGAGTCAAACTGACTTCACCTTGATGGGTAAATTTGAATGCATTATTAAGTAAGTTTATTAATATTTGTTTTAATCGGTGGCTATCTCCTACTAACATACGATCAATAACTTTATCGGTATGCAAAAACACTTCTAAGCCTTTACGCTGGGCTTGTAATGCCATAGAGGTGATCATATCACTGCATACAGTAATCACATCAAAACTGTGATTATCAATATCAAGTTTACCTGCTTCTATTTTTGAAAAATCCAAGATGTCATTAATTAATGTCATTAATGAGTTAGCGCTGCTATTGGCCAGCTCTAGGTATTGCTGTTGCTGTTGCGTTAGTGTGTCTTCTTTGAGCATTTCCAGCATCCCTAATACACCATTCATAGGGGTACGTATTTCATGGGAAATGTTAGCAATAAAATCACTTTTCGATTTACTGGCTGCCAACGCTTGTTCAATCGCACTTTCAAGTTCAGTTGTGCGTTGGCGAACCTTTTGCTCTAACGTACTATTGAGTTTTTCAAGCTCTACTTGAGTCTGTTTAAGTGAATTGATGTTTCGTAAAATCGCTGCAACCTGGTGGCGCTGGGTAAAAATATCAAACACGCTAGTAAGTGTAATTGAGTAAAAGTGTTGTTGATCCTGCGGATCAGTATACACGCCTTCAAATGATGGTTTTGACCCCTGCGCTATGGTTTCATCAATACATGAATTATCACTTTCAGCAAGCGTAAATAATTGCGTGAATTTGGTGTGATCAATAATGATATCAAAGAACTGCAACGCTGTTTTATTGGCATTACTGATAAGCCCATCCTCTTGTACTGTTAAGATTGCATCGAGGGAATTTTCAATAATCTTGTTATTACGCTCCTTCAAGGAGTGAAACTCTAATTTGCGGTTTATATACCTTTGGTATAACCACACTAATAACCACAAAGCAGTGAAAAGTGAAATAATTACCAGCACAAAATGATCACGACGCTTAGCAACGTCTTTTGCCAAAATATCGGTATTAATTGATACCGCAAGTTCAAGGGGCAACATGCTAATGTTATTTTCTAAACTAATACGTTGTTTTAAATAATAATGGCTTGGTAAATCATGAAAAGGTAAAGTCGCTTGGCTGCTCATATCTTGGCTTTGACTAAATACACTTGACCAAGTAATGTCTTGACCAAACTCAAAACCAAATCGCAGTTTAGGATCTGGGTGAAATAAAAACTGCTGCTGATCATTTAACAGATAAACATCAACCCCAGCAGGTGAACTAAAAGTAACACTATTAAATAACTCATCAGCAAAATAATTGGTTACTAATACAGCAAACACTGCTCCTTGTTTATTAAATACCGGCTTAGCAACTCGGTAGGTACTCACGTAGGGGATCTGAATTTGGCCATGCTCTCGATTATAGTTAATCGGTGATATATAGACAGATTCACTATCTAACCTGCTGGCATTAAGCATGTAATCCCGCTGCCCTTTTTGTTGTAATAAGTCTCCCTCTAGGCGCACCAAAGCATCATTGATCCTATCAACACGGACAATTTCTTGACCATTATCAGCAAGGGTAATATATCTGGCTTGTAATAGCTGCGGGTCAGTGCGCATAAAGCCACTAAATATTTCAGCTAAGCGCGTTTGCCATATTGCGATGGGAGTATTTAATAGTGGATCAATAAGGTTATTTGCAGCGGCTCGGCTGATGCCACTGATAGGCGGTGTGGCATTTAAAAAGTTGATTGACGAAACACTGTCTTTTAAATGTCCTTTTAACATCAGTGCTTTTGTATCAAGCTCTTGCTGTAGTGTGGTTTGGGCAACCTGGTAAACATCTTTGCGTACTTTCAGCTCAAATATATATAAAGCAGGTATTGCGAGGATGAAAAAAAACAGCAATGCTAATAAAGAAAGTTTATTACTGCGAAATAAATTAAAAAATGTCAGTGAGTTGCGCATCAAAATTGCCAGTTTGCTTTCAAATACAAACTACATTATAGAGCAATTAAAAAGTTATCTCTGCGCTTTTTATCGATTCTTAGTTTTTCTAAGGAAACTATAGTAATAAAAAATGACGAGCTAGCCCGTCATTTTTATTATTTAACTGAGAGTATTGTAACAACCACGCCCAGCCTACTTCTATATAATTTATTATCTAAATAAGACTTCTTCTTTATTAAACCATTTAACACAAAATGCTAATAGTGCACCGGCAACAATCACGGTCGCTAAAAAGATTAGTCCAAGTAACGTGTAATCAATCGTACCTTTGATAATTTCTTTAATCGCTAAAGCCACATTAGTAACCGGTATAAATGCGGTTTTAGCTGTTAGCTCAACATTCGGTAGTAAAGCAACAATGATAGGAAATATCACCCCCATACTCAGTGGTGTCATGTAATTCTGAGCTTCTTTAAAGCTACGAGCATAAATCGATATTGCTAACGCAAGAGAAGAAAAAATCGCGGCGACGGGTAATAAAATAATAAAAATGAGTGCCAAATCTAATACGCGTAATGAACTAAATGCTGTTTTTATCACATCCAAATCAATGAAAGAAATCGCGATACTGATCCAAACGCCCATACTCAACACGGTTATCGTTGTGGTGGCGATTGACGCTGCAAGTAAAGTAATAAATTTACCTAATACAAGTTGCGTACGGGTGATTGGTGTCAATAGTAACGTTTCTAATGTGCCGCGTTCTTTTTCACCTGCACCTAAATCAATTGCTGGGTATGTTGCTCCCATCAATACTAATGGGATCAGTAAGTAAGGGATAAAGCCGCCTATTTTCTCACCTAAATTTTCTCGTTTATCAGCAGTATCAACTTTTACAACTTTGATTGGATCAATAATTGCACTTTGTTGCTCAACTGAAACACCGTAGCTTAATAGTTTTTCAGCTCTTAGCTTATTACCAAATTCTTCAGCAAGCTCTTTTACTCTGTCGAATAAAAAGTTAATCGCTTTAGCATCGTTATAAACCACTTGCCACTGACTTTGTTTTGCGTCATCAAGGTTTTGTTTGGCATCTGCGGGTAAGAAAATACCCATATCAATGGTGCCGGCTTTAACGGCCTCTGTAAGCTCTGCAACTGTATTAAAGGTGTGATCACCTTTGTATAATTGAAAACTTTTATGATAAAAAACTTTATCTGTGAATGATTGCGCATATTCGCCATTGATAATGGCATAGGTATGAACTTTTTGTTCGGCTTCAAGTGTTGCTTGAGAACTAATAAATGCCATCACCGCAAATAATAATGGAAAGATAGCAACTGGTAATGCGACAATAAAAATGAGTGTTTTTTTATCTCGTAATAGCTCCTTTAATTCCTTTTTAAATACTTCAAACATTATTTTTCTCCGTCAATATATTCATAAACGCTTGATTAAGTTCGTCGCTTTTACCCACTTTTTTAAATTCGTCAAGACTGCCGTCAAAACAACTGATACCTTCGTTGATCACCGCAACGCGGTCACACAGTAGCGCTACTTCATCTAAATGATGGGTTGAAAATATAACAGGAGTCCCTTGCGCTTTAAGCCGTTTTATAAACTCGATCACCGTTTGAGTGGTCATAATGTCTAATCCAGTGGTCGGCTCATCAAGTACCACGACTGCCGGATGGTGCACAACTGCGCGGGCTATATTGGCTTTTTGCTTCATACCCGTTGATAAATTATCAGCACGTTTATCAATAAAGCTATGCATATCGAGTAAATCAAATAACTCTTCACACCGTGAACTAATCGCGTCTTTACTCATACCGTGTAGTTTTGCAAAATATTCGATATTTTCTTTTACCGTTAAACGGCCATATAAACCGGTACTGCCAGATAGAAAACCAATAGACTTACGACCAAATAGTGGTTTTTTAATGATGTCTTCACCAGCAATAATTATTTGCCCTTCATCGGGTTTTAACGCTGTCGAGAGCATTCTTAGCGTGGTGGTTTTTCCTGCACCATTAGGGCCGAGTAAGCCCAGCACTTCGCCTTTATTACAATGAAAGCTGACATCTCGCACCGAATGAAAATAATCTTTATCTTCACGGGGATCTATTTTATCGACTTTGTTTTTTTTATGGTCTTTAGTTAGCTTAAATTTCTTTTTAAGCCCCGTAACTTCTATCATGTTCGTGTCCTTCGTTTTGGTCTAAAGTAATCCGTATTACTATAAAACTCGGGGTTATTATTATCATACCAGCCTGGTACGCCTAGCAGTGGTAATGGTGAGAGCTGGCTATTGTCCCTTAAACAGTTATCGACGCTAATCATCTCATAAAGGGTTTGATCAATATACTGATACTGCTGGGCTAAATCTTTACAAAATATGTCACTCGGTACTTTTACAAATAATGCTTTACCTGTCAGACCAATATACGGCTTTGTTAGCATTTCATAATTAGCGTGGCCGAACATAAATGGCGCAATGGTTTTACCCCACAACGCTCTTTGCTCAATAAATGCCTGCTGCCATTGATGATTTTTAAGTAACGCAGGCCAAACATTATCACTTACAGCAAGTACAACCCCACATTCATCAAACAAGGTTAAGGCATTGCGGTGTTTTGAGCGTACTTTAGTGCCGTGAAGTGTGATCTCTTCAACATGGCGTTGATTGATCAATGCTTTCGTTTTAGGAAATAAACACCAGATAAGTCCACCAAATAAGTCATGCCAATTTTGTTGTCGCGTTGGTACTTTACCGGTATCAAAAATGATTTGCTCATAATAGCGCTCTTCCTCACTAAAGCAGGCGTCTTCAACAAAGCGAATTGTTTGCTGATTTGCATTTTTAGCATCTAAAAATGATGAAATCCACGCACATTGCGGCCAGTCGGATAAACCGTTTAAAGAAAACAGTGTATTTAAATGGCTAAATGCACCATTTTCTAAACTGGCGCTATGCCATTGTTCGTAAGGGGTAAAACGCTTCATGAGTATCTTTAGCTTTACAATTATTATGGTTGGAGTTTACCGCAAAAACTGGTTCTCTTTAATAGAAGTTCTTATACTGAGCTCACTTAAAACAAAAAAAGAGCGACTATGAAACGTTATTTTTCTCTGACACTCCTTGCAACTGCGGTACTTGCAGGATGTGCAACAACAAGTCTCACCTCTGATGATGTTAGCAAAGGGTATAATTCAATCAATGCCCAACAACTCGCAGAGCATGTCAAAGTGCTTGCCTCCGATGAATTTGGAGGCCGCGCTCCATCTTCAAAAGGTGAAGAACTCACACTAGCTTACCTTACTGAAGAATTTAAAAAACTAGGTTATCAACCAGGTAATGGCGACAGCTTTTTACAAGAAGTTCCGTTGGTGTCTCTTGAAGCAGATCCAAACATGGTGTTAACTATCGGCGGCAAAGATTACCAGTATAAAAAAGACATGGTAATGGGCAGCAGTCGCATTAGCGAACGCCAAAGTATTAAAGACTCTGAACTGGTATTTGTTGGTTATGGTGTTAATGCCCCAGAATATAATTGGAATGATTACGCAGGTTTAGATGTTAAGGGTAAAACTGTGGTGATTTTAGTCAACGACCCTGGTTTTGCCACTAAAGATCCTGCTTTGTTTACCGGTGATGCCATGACTTACTATGGCCGTTGGACTTACAAATACGAAGAAGCCAGCCGTCAAGGTGCTGCTGGGGCTATCATCGTTCATGAAACTGCACCGGCCTCTTACCCTTGGTCTGTGGTTGAAAACTCATGGAGCGGCGAGCAGTTTGGTTTTCAAAAAGAAAACAATAATATGGACAGAGTCGCTGTTGAAGGTTGGGTAACCACAGAGGTTGCTAACGAGCTTTTCACTAAAGCAGGTTTAGATTTTGCCAGTGCGAAAACCAATGCAGCAAAAGGCGCTTATCATGTTGATATGGGCGATTTAACAGCGTCTGTTGCGGTTAAAAACACCATCAAAAAATCAATTTCATATAACTTCATTGCGACTTTACCCGGTAGTGAAAAACCAGATGAGCATATTATATACTCAGCACACTGGGATCACTTAGGTACTGATAAAAACCGTAAAGGCGACCAAATCTACAATGGAGCACATGATAACGCGACAGGCACTGCAGGCTTAATTGAAGTAGCTGAAGCGTTTGCAAGCTTACCAAAGCACCCTAGCCGCTCAATGACCTTTTTAGCAGTGACAGCTGAAGAGCAAGGTTTATTAGGATCTAAGTATTATGCTGCACACCCAGTGATAGCAGCAAATAAGACAGTCGCTAATATTAATATGGATAGCTTGAACTTGTTAGGCAAAGTAAAAGATATCAGCGTGGTTGGTATTGGTAAATCAGAAATGGACTCGCTATTAGCACAGGCAGCTAATGCACAAGGGCGCACGGTCTCCGGCGATCCTAAACCATCTTCAGGCGGGTACTATCGCTCTGATCATTTTGCTTTCGCCAACATGGGTATTCCAGCGATGTATGCGGGTGGTGGCAGTGAAGCACTTGACGAAGATACGGCTAATTATCGTAAACGCATGAGCTTAGTGCTACGTGGTTGTTACCATCAACCATGTGACAGATACCGTGATGAATGGGATCTATCGGGAGCTGTACAAGACTTACAACTGTTTTATCAAGTAGGTTTTGATATTTCAGAGCAACCACAATGGCCCAAATGGAATGCGAACTCAGAATTCCAAAGAAAATAACGCAAATGATATTGATTTTCATTTAATTTAAATCTAAAGTGCAACTTAGATAGTTTTTAGGTTGCACTTATGTTTTCACTTTCACTGCCCAAAATTAGTTTTCCAGCGTCCACACATTTTATTACCAGTAATAAACGGCTGCTATT
The DNA here is from genome assembly GCF_014164295.1 of Pseudoalteromonas sp. SG43-7. Classification (NCBI taxonomy): domain Bacteria; kingdom Pseudomonadati; phylum Pseudomonadota; class Gammaproteobacteria; order Alteromonadales; family Pseudoalteromonadaceae; genus Pseudoalteromonas; species Pseudoalteromonas sp. SG43-7. The sequence goes on along the minus strand of NZ_JACJEY010000014.1, from coordinate 90,069 downwards.
ACCGCTATTGTTGTTGTGTTGTTTAGCTTATGCTCCTTTGCGAGCAATGACATTGACGGCAATGAGTGATGCGTTTTTTCAAGTTAGTATATTTGTTGCCGCCACTTTATTTATCTATTACTACGCCATCGATCGGTTGCCTCACTTAGAGCTTGGCTATTTAAGTCAAAAATCACCCTTGATAGAAATTAGTTTTGCTTCATTACTCGGTGCTTTACCTGGCTGTGGAGGCGCCATCATAGTAGTGACACAATTTACCAAAGGACAAGCGAGCTTTGGCTCTATTGTTGCTGTATTAACAGCGACCATGGGTGATGCTGCATTTTTACTATTAGCAACGAAGCCGCTTGAAGGCTTACTTATTATGATTATTGGCCTGAGCGTTGGTATAATCAGCGGCTCCTTAGTCAATGCATTTCATAAGCAAGATTATCTTCGCCCAGCAAAAAATGATTATGCTGATGAGTGCTTAAATCAGCCTAGTAAGGCAATTATAGTCAGTAAATCAATTTGGCAAATTATTATGATGCCCAGTCTTATTGTGGCAATAATGATTGCTTTCAATACTGACTTTTCAGCCTTTGACGCTCTACTTGCTGAATCAATAACCTTATTTGGCGCTATTATGGCGCTATTGGCTGTGACCACTTGGGCGCTGTCGTCTAAAGGTCAAAGCTATCAACAAGTAACTTCAGAAGAAGAGACTATAACGCCCCCTTCAAAGCTATATAAAGTTTTGCAAGACACCCATTTTGTTACGGCATGGGTAGTTGCCTCATTTATGCTATTTGAGTTATTAGTAACATTTGCCGGTGTGGATTTAAAAGTCTGGTTTACTCACTATGCATACTTAGCGCCTTTAATTGCCGTTTTGATTGGTTTTTTACCTGGCTGTGGACCACAAATAGTGGTAACTACATTGTATATTCAAGGCATCATTCCCTTTAGTGCCTTAGCTGCGAATGCAATATCAAATGACGGCGATGCCCTTTTCCCTGCAATCGCAATGGCACCACGTGCCGCATTTGTGGCAACAATATATTCGGCAATTCCCGCTTTACTCGTTGGCTATGGCTTATATTTCTTTGGGGTGTAAGTCACTGACATAAAAAAGCTCAGCGACTGCTGAGCTTTGATAAAATGAATAATTAAGAGCTACGCTTAACTCATTGCCATCATCATTTTGGCTGGGTTTTCTAAATACGATTTCCACAAGTTATTGAATCGCGCTATCGTGGCCCCATCAATCACTCGGTGATCGCCTGACCAACTAACTTGCATAATTGCAGCAGACACCACTTGCCCTTTGGCATCAAAACGCGGTAGATGTTGTAATTTACCCAATGCCACAATCGCCACTTCTGGCTTGTTGATAATTGGCGTCGCAACTGTTCCGCCAATCGCACCAATATTAGAAATGCTAATTGTGCCGCCTTTGAGATCGTCAGGGCTAACACGTCCTTCACGGGCAGCATCCGTCAATCGCGTTACTTCATTGGCTACATCAACAATACTCTTTGTTTGACATTGTTTGATATTTGGCACTAACAAACCAATTTTAGAGTCAACTGCCATACCGATATTGTGATCATCAAAGTAGCTAAGCTCAGTGCATTCATCATTTATTTTCGAGTTTAATACCGGAAATTCTTTCATAGCCAGCGATAAGGCCTTGATGAAAAATGGCATCATTGTCAATTTAACGCCTTGTTGCTTATATTGCTCTTTTAAATCACTGCGCAAAGCAATCAAAGTTGTTAAATCAATCTCATCACAAAATGTAAAATGTGGGATAGTCGTTACCGAAGCAACCATTTGTTTAGCCATTGCTGCTTTGATGCCTTTAATTGGCTCAATACGCATGCCGCCAGTGTCGCTAGCTGTGGTTTTCGTAACGTCAGGCTTCGTTTGCAGTGGTGATGTATCAATACTATTTGGCACTTCCCCTTTCACAAACTGTTCAATGTCCTCTTTGTAAATACGGCCATTCTTACCACTGCCTGGGACTGTGGTTAGATCAACATCAAGTTCACGTGCTTTGCGTCTTACTGCCGGTGATGCGACCGCCTTTTTATTAATTACAGGGGCTGTCACTGACTTTTCAACTACTGCTGTTTTTTGCTCTACCGCTTTGGTTTGTGCTTTCACTAATGCATCATTGATATCGACAACGTTTGCTTGAGTGCCTGCAATCGACATTTGAAAAAGTGGACTGTGTACTTGTGCAACATCCCCTTTAGCATAATAAAGTTTTACCACTGTGCCGGTATATTTAGCTGGAATTTGTACCAGTGCTTTATCTGTCATTACATCACAAACGGCTTGATCTTCTTCTATCAAATCGCCTTCGCTGACTAACCACTCAACAATTTCACACTCAACAATTCCTTCACCAATATCGGGAAGGATAAAATCCTCAACGACTTCAGCGTGAGTATTTGTTTGCGTGTGCTCTATTACCCTGGTTGTTTCTGCTTGAGTATGATCGGCTGTAGTCTCACCAGCTACATCCATTGCAAACAGTGGGGCATGCACTAAAGCAATATCCCCTTTAGCATAATAGAGCTTACTGATCACACCATCATGAACCGCAGGAATTTGCACCAGTGCTTTGTCTGTCATTACATCACAAATCGGTTGATCTTCAGCTACGGTGTCGCCTTCGGCTACTAACCATTCAACAACTTCACATTCAACGATACCTTCACCGATATCCGGTAAAATAAAATCTTTTGCCATGATGACTCCTAAAATTCGACCGATTGCTTGATTGCTGCTAGCACTTTCAACGCATCAGGTACATATTCTTTTTCAAGCGCTAATGGATACGGAGTATCTAAGCCGCAAACACGTAAGATAGGTGATTCTAAATGCAAAAAACATTCTTGTTGGATTGTCGCCGCAATTTCTGCACCAAAACCATTAGTGATTGGTGCTTCATGGCTAACAATAAGTCGACCTGTTTTTGTCACTGAGTTAACAATCGTTTCCATATCCCATGGTAAAATACTGCGTAGATCAATCACTTCACAACTAATACCTTGCTCATTTGCACGTTTTGCAGCATCTTCGATGATTTCCATCTGTGCGCCCCAAGCAAGTAGTGTTACATCCGTACCTTCACTAACTATTTCAGCTTTACCCAGTTCAATGCTGTAATCTTGTTCAGGAACTTCACCCGTTGATGCACGATATAAGCGTTTAGGCTCAAAGAAAATAACTGGATTATCATCTTTAATTGCAGCTCGTAATAAGCCCTTTGCTTGGTAAGGGTTGCGAGGAACAACAATCTTAAGTCCCGGGGTATGTGCAAAATAAGCTTCAGGTGATTGTGAATGATATAAACCGCCGGCAATACCACCACCGTAAGGAGTACGGATAGTCAGGTTGCCAACATTAAACTCGTTACCGCTACGGTAACGAAATTTAGCAGACTCATTTACTATTTGGTCAAAGGCTGGAAAGATATAATCGGCAAATTGAATTTCAGCAAGTGCTGGTGCGCCAAACGCTGCTAAGCCATTAGCAAAACCCATGATCCCTTGTTCGGTTAATGGTGTATTAAATACACGGTGCTGACCATATTTCTCTTGTAGTCCAGACGTTGCTCGAAATACGCCGCCAAAATAGCCAACATCTTCACCAAAAATACACGCTTGCGGATGTTCAGCCATGGTTATATCAAGGGCTGAATTAATCGCATGTAACATATTCATTTTAGCCATTACTTAATTCTCCCTGCAGTCACTGGGTAAGCATCGGGGTGTTGCTTGATATGCGTTTTCAATTGCTCATATTGACGTTGCAAAGAAGGGATCGGTGTATCATATACATCTGACACCAACTCTTCTAAGGCCGGTTTTGCAATCACTTCAGCGCGTTTTAACGCGGCTAGTATATCTTCACGAATTTGCTCTTTGGCTTTATTGTCTTCTTCTTCATTAAGCCAGTTTTGCTTAATTAACCATTTGCGAAAACGTTCGATTGGACAAGACTGATAATTCGCTTCTTCGTCTTTTGAACGATAGCCACTAGGATCATCTGATGTAGAATGCGCGCCAAGGCGATATGCAATCGATTCAATTAAAATCGGCTCACCTGTTTTAGTGGCAAGTTCACGGGCTTTTTTAGTTGCGGCATAAACAGCAAGTGCATCAGCACCATCAACACGAATCGTTTTAATACCGTAACCTACGCCACGAGAAGCGATGCCGTCGCCCTTAAATTGCTCATCCGCAGGAGTTGAAATCGCATAACCGTTATTGCGAGCAAAAAATATAACCGGTGACTTATGCACTGCGGCCATATTTAAACCAGCATGAAAGTCTCCTTCTGAAGCAGCCCCTTCGCCAAAGTAACAGATAGTTATGTTATCTATCGTTGAGCTTAGCTCACCTGATTTTGCATCTATGTGTTTAATTTTTTGGCCATACGCGTAACCTGTTGCTTGCGGTATTTGAGTGCCTAGCGGCGATGAGATAGTCATGTAATTAAGTGCACTTGAACCGTAGTGAATTGGCATTTGGCGACCTTTACCTAAATCCAACTCATTTGAAAACATTTGATTCATAAACTGATCAAGTGTGAAGCCACGGTAATGAAGTGCAGCCTGCTCACGGTATTGCGCCATGATCATATCGTCTTGATCAAGTGCCGCAGCAGACGCTGTCACTGCCGCCTCTTCGCCTAAACATTGCATGTAAAAGCTTACCCGGCCTTGGCGTTGAGCAGCTTGCATACGCTCATCAAGTGCACGAATAAAACGCATTGTTTCATACAAGCGCAGCGCAGTACTTTCATCAATATCGGGGGCTGTTGCACCGTCGTGGATATCGCCATCCTCGTTTAAAATACTCAAGGTCGGAATATTTAAGGCATGACCGTCAATAAATGAGAGAGCATGACTAATATTCAGCGATACGTTATTTGGATTGCTCATAACCTACCTTCTTTTGTTGTCGTAAACAGTACAAGTCAGTTGTTATTATTGGCTGTGCTCTGCAGGATAAACTTTGCAGAAACTGTACTGTATTTAAATTAAAGCTGCTAACACTTTACGTTAACGTAAAGTGTTATTCAACTAATCATAGACGAAACAAAGTTAATTGGCGACAGTGGCATTGGAAAGTTAACTATACAAGAGCATAAAGTATATACAATCATATAGTTAACGATTTGAGCTGATCGGCAAAGCAACAAATTAAATAATATTATCAGTCAGTTGTAATGGTATTACCGTTAATAGTGCACGTTGTCCAAGGGCAACATCGGCATTAGGAAATATAATTGCTTCGCCTTCAACATCTGCGTAATAACAGGTCTGACCATCCGTTGCGAGTAAATCACCTTTGCTAAACCCGGTAAAATTCTCGGCATCATCCGAAAAAGGAAACGAAAAATCGTGTTCAGTGCGATTGATTGATCGGTGCACAGCAAATAACTCAAAGTCACTTGCATCAAATTCTTTATATATCACTTCTTTTTGGCTAATTAATGCGATTAGGGTCGCTTTGGTTTTCGCAAAACGACTCATATCATTTTCACCAAACGGTTTTACTTGACCAAGTTCAACGGTAAATGAATCTGCACCATGAACAAAAGAAGAATAGTAACTAAAAGTGGTGGCTGGTGATTTCATCATTAGCACCGTATTTACTCCACAGCTTAATAAAAACTGTAGTTGCGACTTTTTCCACGGTTTACCATGTAAAAAGGGATATACAGCAAATTTATCATTTTTTGAACCACGAATAGCAGTATGCAAATCGTAATGACAGCGCTCTCGCTGCTGCCCGCCGCGTTGATAAAAGTCACTAACATATTGTTCAAGCTTGGCCGCTCGTGTGCGCTCATTATTCATCTTTACACCTTCGACAGTGTGATGACCATTAAACAAACGGTTTAGATTTTCTTCTACAAAACGCTTGTCAATATTAATTGATTGCGGGTTACCAAAAATAAACAGTACACGCTGTGCTAGTTGTAAATCGCCTAAGATAATACGCTTAATTAATTCATCGCAAATTTCAATAGGTGCTGTTTCATTACCATGGATCGCACTTGAAAGTACCACATCGATTGTAGTAGCGCATTTTGGTTGAAACTCTATAACGCCGGTGTCATGAATAGTTACAGTGGTACCATTACTTAAAGTAAAAGCACTCGGTGCTAAGTGCCATTCATTATTACGGCTGAGAGTTAAAAAATCGCCTTGCTGTTGTAATTCGTTTAAATACTCTGAGTTGGCTGTCATAATCCAAATGCCTTCATATTATTATGCAAATGAGAAACAAAAACGGCTGAATAAATCAGCCGTTATAAAATAGTCTAAGCGTTATTAACTAATCACTGAATCAACCAACTTCTTGGCTTCTTTTTCTAATAGCGCTAAATGTTCTTCACCTTTGAATGATTCAAGGTAAATTTTATAAATGTCTTCAGTACCTGATGGACGCGCTGCAAACCAGCCGTTTTCAGTAACTACTTTTAAACCACCAATAGCGGCATTATTTCCAGGCGCATGAGTTAGCTTTTGTAAAATAGGCTCGCCCGCAAGTGTATCTGCCGTAACATCTTTCGCACTTAGCCCTTTAAGTCGCTCTTTTTGGGCAGAACTTGCAGGCGCATCTATACGTTTGTATATAGGCGCACCAAATTCGAGCTCAAGCTCTTTATAAAGTGCTGATGGGGTTTTTCCTGTTACAGCTAAAATTTCCGCGGCTAATAATCCCATGATGAAACCGTCTTTGTCGGTATTCCATACTGTACCGTCAAAACGAAGGAATGATGCCCCGGCACTTTCTTCACCGCCAAACGCGAGTGTTCCAGTACTTAGCCCTTCGACAAACCATTTAAAACCAACAGGTACTTCTCGCACTTGACGATTATTACGGGCAACTACTCGGTCAATCATCGCACTTGAAACAAGTGTCTTGCCAATTTCAACGCCTTTGGACCAATCACGATGATTTAATAAGTAATCAATGGCAACCGCTAAAAAGTGATTAGGATTCATTAAGCCGTCAGGAGTTACAATACCATGGCGATCATAGTCAGGATCATTGCCAATGCTTATATCAAAATCATCTTTAAGGGCGATTAAGTTTGCCATCGCATAAGGTGATGAGCAATCCATACGAATTTTGCCATCTTTATCAAGTGGCATAAATGCAAAGCGCGGATCGACACTTTCATTGACGATTGTTAAATCTAAAGCAAATTTTTCGGCGATAATAGGCCAAAAGTTGATCCCTGAACCACCGAGCGGATCAATACCCACTTTAATATTTGCTTTTGCAATCGCTTTTACATCAACAACATTAATCAGATCTTCAATATAAGGAGTCATTAAATCTTGGTATTTAATAAAACCTGAACGGGCTGCTTTTGCAAATGGGAATAGCTCAACTTCAACTAAATCTTCTAGTAGTAGTTGATTTGCTCTGTCTTCTATCCACTTAGTAACGTCAGTATCTGCCGGGCCACCATTAGGTGGGTTATATTTAAAACCGCCGTCTTCTGGAGGATTATGTGAAGGTGTAACAACAATACCGTCAGCTAATTCATGAGGATGTAATTTGTTATGACACACGACCGCGTGGCTAATCACCGGTGTAGGTGTAAAATCGTCGTTTTCTTGCGTGATCACTTGTACTTCGTTAGCAACAAGCACTTCAATCGCTGAATTGTAAGCCGCCTCACTTAACGCGTGCGTATCCTTACCTAAGAATAGCGGTCCAAAAATATTATTTTGTTTTCGGTAATCACAAATTGCTTGAGTAATGGCGAGAATGTGAGATTCATTGAATTTCACATCATATGAACAACCTCGGTGCCCTGAAGTACCAAAAGCAACACAATGTTCAGGGTTTTGCTCTAGATCGGGTTCATTTAAATAATAAGCAGACACTAATTTTGGTACATTTACTAAATCTGATTGTGTTGCAGGTTTCCCTGCACCGGAATGAATCGCCATTACATTTCCTTTATAAGTAGTCTCGAATTTTTTCAGCTTGTTCAGCACTATAGCCTAAGCCAAGTGCCACTTCGTGTAGCATCATTTTCTTACGGGTAGTATTTGAGTTGGTCATTACCCAGTATTCACTGTCGGTAATGTTTTTTGGATTCATACTGCTGCCACTGTTTACTAACGCTTCTTTGCTGGTTGCGAAGTAAACGCGATCACGCCCTTGCACATCCAATACCGCTGAAAAATCAGTTTTATGAGTTCTATGTAAAGCAGATAAAATAAACAAAAAGCGCCCTACTACGCCTTTTTGCATCGCCAACTCTTCTTTATTGAGTATATTAAAAACACTGGCATGCGCTTGTGTCAATGGTGTGACAGCGGCTGACTTTTTATTCTCGGTCGATGAGGTGTGTTCAGTTGTTTGAGTCGTCTTTGCAACCTCATGCGTGACGGGCTGTTCTGGTTTTTCTTGCGCGGCTAAATCATTTTCGCCGTGAATATTTAATAAACGACGTAAAATAGTTGAGGCGCTTTCGCCTATACTTTGAGTGTTACTTGCAATGTATTGATATAACTCGTCGTCTATGTCAATTTTTTTCATGTTATTCCTGTCGTTACGGGTCACATTTTTTTCATCCATGCTGATTATACCCAAACCTGATTTAATTCTCTATGTTTTGCAATTTGTTATTTCACTAGGCAAACTAGGCACACTTTTATGAAATTGTTTTTGGAAACTGTGATGCTGTTAAATTACAAACAAACTGGCCAAGGGCCGCATGTAATTTTGATCCATGGATTGTTTGGTTCACTGGAAAATTTAAATGTTATAGCCAATGCATTGGCAGAAAATTTTACAGTAACGAATCTTGATTTACGTAACCATGGCCGTTCACCACACAGTGATATTATGGATTACTCGGCAATGGCTGACGACGTACTCGCCTTAATGGACCATTTAAGTATTGATAAAGCCCATTTAGTCGGTCATTCTATGGGCGGGAAAGTTGCTATGCAAATAGCACATATTAATCCAAGCTCAGTAAATAAGCTCGTAGTATTAGATATCGCTCCTGTTGCATATCAAAGTCGTCATGATGATATCATTGCGGCATTAAAGCTGGTAAAAAGCCATGCTATTAATGACCGCAAAGAAGCGGATAAATTAATGACGCAGCTAATACCTGAATTAGGTGTTCGCCAGTTTTTGCTAAAAAGCTATGCGAAAAACGAACTTGGTGAACTGCAGTGGCGCTTTAATTTGACTACCCTAAGTGAAAAATATCGCAATATTTTAGCAAATATTAAAGCAAATGATTCTTGTTTATGCGATACTTTATTTATCAAAGGGAACGATTCTGATTATATATTGCCTGAATATCGTGAAGCTATTATGGCTCAATTTAGCAACGCAAAAGCAAAAATTATTCATGGCGCAGGTCATTGGTTGCATGCCCAAAAACCAATGGCGGTTAATAAGTCTATCAATGATTTTTTAATGGCTTAATAAAGCAAAATTTAATCACGTATTTTTGACTTAGCGCACTAAATTATTACAATTTTATATGCTATAGTACGCGCCGTTTAATTTAAAGGTTATACGTTGATGGTCAGTCAGTTAATTAACGAATTTGATACCCTTGGGTTGTACTTTGGCTTAGCCGGTGTGTTCTTTTTTATCGGTATGGCTATCCAAGACGTACTAAAAAAAGGTAATGTGCCTAAATTTGGCCGTTATGTAGTATGGCTTGTGCTATTTTTAGGGTGTTCTGGTTTTATCGCTAAAGGACTTATTCAAGTTTTTTGGCAAGGTGCGGGTGTGGGTTAACCATGGCTAAGTCTGAAACAGATAGAACAACGCTCGATTTATTTGAATACGAAAAACGCCCCGGCAGACCAAAAACGAATCCCCTACCAAGGGAGGTTCAGTTAAAGGTAAATAAACGTAATCAAATAAAAAGAGATAAAGCACGTGGTTTAAAGCGTGTCGAATTTAAAGTTTCATCGCAGTTATATCAAGCGTTAAGCGATATGGCCGATGCACAAAATATTAGCCGCAGTGCGCTGATTGAAACTATTTTACAAGAAAGATTGGCTATTGATAGATAAAAGGTTTTAAATCCATGGCAAGTGTAGGTATTTTTTTCGGAAGTGACACAGGTAACACAGAACACGTAGCTAAAATGATCCAAAAAGAATTGGGTAAAAAGTTAGTGGCTGTGCATGATATTGCTAAAAGTTCAAAAGAACAGATCGCAGAATTTGATTTAATCTTATTTGGCATTCCTACTTGGTATTATGGTGAAGCACAATGTGATTGGGATGACTTTTTCCCTGAATTAGAAGAAGTTGATTTTGATGGCAAGCTTGTGGCTATTTTTGGCTGTGGCGATCAAGAAGACTACGCTGAATACTTCCTTGATGCGATGGGTATGATCAATGACATCGTTACTGAGCGTGGCGCTATTGTTGTGGGTCATTGGCCAACACAAGGGTATGATTTTGAAGCCTCGAAAGGCATGGCTGATGACAACCATTTTGTTGGTTTAGGCATTGATGAAGACCGTCAACCAGAGCTTACTGAACAACGTGTAAAAGCATGGTCAGCACAAGTTTATGAAGAAATGTGTTTAAGTGAACTTGCTGATTAAATGCACTTTATTGCTAGTAATCGTATAAAATAGTGACGTTCGTTTTCCTATTACACATTTTATAAGTATTTCTAGCAATTGATCTTTGCACTTAATGACTAGGCACGTTATTCTTATCGTTGCTAATGTGTCGTGTACATCTTTGTAAGGTGTCTAGTATAACCAAATATAATTGAGACAGATTTAATGACTGATCATAACTTGGAATTAAAAAAAGCCGGCTTAAAAGTAACTTTGCCGCGTATTAAAATTTTAGAGATTTTACAATCTCCAGATAACCAACACATCAGCGCTGAAGATGTTTACAAAATTCTTTTGGACCTAGGTGAAGAAATTGGCCTTGCTACTGTGTACCGCGTACTTAACCAATTTGATGATGCGGGTATTGTTAGCCGTCACCATTTTGAAGGCGGTAAGTCAGTATTTGAACTCTCTGGTAGCACACACCATGATCATCTTGTATGTTTAAAATGTGGTAAAGTTGTTGAATTTGAAGATGAAATGATTGAACGTCGTCAACTTGAAATTTCAGAAGAAAATGGTATTAAATTAACCAACCACTCTCTTTATCTGTATGGCGAGTGTACTGACACTGCAGCATGTAAAGCATTTGCTGATAGCCAATAATTTATTAGCTGAATAAAAAAAACCTGCAAATTGCAGGTTTTTTTATGTCTGTTACTTTTATCCCCTCGCCTTTGAGCGAAGGGATAAAAAACTACTGCTGCGTTTTAGTCCAAGAATCACGTAAACCAACTGTTTGGTTAAAAACAATGTTCTCTGACTTAGTATCACGGCTGAAGTACCCTGTACGTTCAAATTGAAAACCTTGTGCAGGCTCTGCATTAGCAAGTGATGGCTCAAGTTTTGCGTTTGCTAAAACCACTAATGAATCAGGATTTAAAGTTGTTGCAAAGTCTTCAGCTGCTGCAGGATTTGGTACGCTGAATAACCGATCATATAAACGAACTTCTGCGGTGATTGACTCACTGGCTGACACCCAGTGGATAACGCCCTTCACTTTACGTCCATCAGTTGGATTTTTGCCCAGCGTTTGTGGATCATAGCTACAGAAAATCGTGGTTATTTCGCCATTTTTGTCTTTTTCAACACGCTCTGCTTTAATAACATAAGCACCACGTAAACGAACTTCTTTATCAAGTACTAAGCGCTTGAATTTGTTATTTGCTTCTTCTTTGAAGTCTTCACGTTCAATATAAATTTCACGGGTGAACGGAACATCACGACGACCCATACTTTCATCATTTGGATGATTTGCAATTGATAAGGTTTCAACGGTATCAACAGCATAGTTTTCAATGATGATTTTAACCGGATCGAGAACGGCCATGGCACGTGGAGCATGTTCGTTTAAGTCTTCACGGATACAGGCTTCAAGCATGCCCATTTCAACCATGTTTTCTTGTTTGGTTACGCCAATACGTAAGCAAAATTCACGAATTGATGCTGGTGTATAACCACGACGGCGAAGACCTGCAATGGTAGGCATACGCGGATCATCCCACCCTTCAACATACTCATTGACCACTAAATCATTTAGCTTACGCTTTGACATTATAGTGTATTCAAGGTTTAACCTTGAAAACTCAATTTGTTGTGGATGACATTCAAGACTGATGTTATCTAACACCCAATCATATAAACGGCGGTTATCTTGAAATTCAAGTGTACACAATGAATGGGTAATGCCCTCTAGCGCATCTGAGATACAGTGCGTAAAGTCATACATTGGGTAAATGCACCATTTATCACCGGTCTGATGATGGTGTGCAAATCGAACACGATAAATAATAGGATCACGCAGCACCATAAATGAGCTGGCCATATCGATTTTTGCACGTAGTACACACTCGCCTTCTTTAAATTCACCAGCACGCATTTTTTCAAATAGTGCTAGGTTTTCTGAAGGACTAGTATCACGGGTTGGACTATTTTTACCAGGCTCTTTTAACGTGCCGCGATATTCACGCGCTTGATCAGCTGTTAAAAAGCACACATAGGCTAAGCCTTTATTGATTAGCTCTACAGCATAGTCATACAAAGTATCAAAATAATTTGACGAATACTTTATTTCACCATCCCAGTTAAAACCTAACCACTGAACATCTTCTTTGATTGAATTAACGTAGTTAATATCTTCTTTTTCAGGGTTAGTATCATCAAAACGTAAATTACATTGACCACTGTAGTCTTGCGCTATACCAAAATTTAAACAAATTGATTTAGCATGACCAATATGTAAAAAACCATTTGGCTCTGGTGGAAAACGAGTATGTGTAGACGCATGTTTACCTGATGCTAAATCTTCATCAATACGGGTTCTTATAAAGTTACTTGGGCGATTCTCAATTTCCGCCATAGGAATACAATCCTCACAATAGTGCATGGTGACAAAACTACTGCATTATACCCAAACCACCCCAAGATGCGAGTTTCAGTTGGAATTAAAAGCGATTTAGGCAAGGCATTGATTGCAAATAATAGTGGTTCTATTGGTAAAATCAATAACGCAGTATAAATCGCTTTTAAACCAACCCGTTGGGCGTTTCGCAGGCATTTACTCTCATCGTTGTTACTTCTTAAAAGGGACTATCATTGTTGCAAAGTAACGCCTTGATATTAAGCCCCTGTGAAACGCTGAATTCTGCATATTGAGGTGGTTTGGGTATATTATAAAAACAAACCTTAACATACAGTAATAGATGCGGGTTTATTACATACTGTGTGCTTAGCGGAAAATACTAGCTTAAGAACCACGTCTGGGTTGTTATTCAACCTCTTAATGGCGATAAATTGTTCTAGCGCAATAAAACAGTCATTCAACCAAGCTACAGTGGCGTCATTAAAGTAATTCTTTTAAGGAGAAAATAATGGCTTCACTTTCACAGCATCGCGTTTATATCCCAACTACTGCACGCGCAAACCAATATATCTTAGCGGAGTTCGTACCCAGTGCCGATTTATACGCACGTTTTAGCAATATACAGCAATGTTATGAACGTTTAGCACGACAGCTATTCTCCTCATGTGATGAATACGAGCTACACAATGTACATTTGATAGCAAACGATAAGCTTCCCGTTGTTAGGTTTCATGAAGAGTCGTATTGTTTACAAACAGAAAAGCAAATTTTATTCTTTTATAACCCGCGTTACCATGAAGCGCATAAATGCATTTACGACAGCAGCAAACCCAGTAAAAAAATTCGCTTGCTCTTCCTTGCTACTGGTGAAGACTTGCGTGCGAATGCTGCCATATTCCATACCCGTGTTAAAAAAGTACTCGAATACCTACAAAGCACATTATTGATCGATGAAACAGCAATAAAAGTGCGTGATCATCAGCATTTAACCTATGACTTGTTCGCCAAAGCGAAAGGATGTAAAGAAAGCTACGGTTATAAACTTAGAGGACTCTACCCTCGCTACCAAAGCCGCCATTGTACACTCCCCGCAGAACATAATGAGATGACTTATACGACATTTGCGATCCCAATAACACGTACCATTAAAACTCAGTTTCATCATTTACTTAATAAGCCAACATTCACAGAGTTTTACCAGTATTTTTATGACGCATTTATTCAGCAATGCGCCGCCAAAAATTTACATTTAGCGGCGATGATAGCAAATGGTACGATGCCAATAATTAGAAACAGTAAGACTGATAACAACGATGGCAATCATGAATTGCAAAAGCTGAGCTTTTCAACCGACGATCAAAAAACGCAATACAGTCATTATTGGCATGATGAAAAACTAGTAGATTCACTGCATTTTGTTATTGTTGCCAGTGAAAAAGACGAACAAGGAATTGGCCACGGTCGGTTTATGAATCAAGTTGAAAGTGTGATCCGTACACTCATCGAACCATTATCTATTAATAAAGAGCGCCAAGATATCACTGTGCGATTTTTTCAACATATCAATCATTATCTATAATAGCGAGCTTGTCGATAATGACCCCCTTAAGCTAAGTTCAGGTTAACTACAAACCTTATCCCTGCCAGTATTTTTAGCATGGTAAAGGTTTGTGTCAGCAACTTTTAATAATGTATTAAGGGCTAATCCTGGCTGCATTTGTGCGACCCCAGCACTGCTTGTTAAAGTGATTTTTTTATCGGTCAAGCTTAACGATTTTAAACAAATGCATAAGTTACCGATAAAATCATGCCCTTGTGCAAGTGTTAAGTTTGGCATTACCACAATAAACTCTTCACCACCAAAGCGAGCAAATTGATACTCAGTATCAGCTAACTGCTCAGTAAGTAACGCGCTAAAAGCAATTAGGGCTTGATCACCGATATCATGACCATATTGATCATTTACTTGTTTAAAATGATCAATATCTAAAATTGAAACTGAAAAGTTTTGTTGCTTCCCGATAAGTTGCGATGCAATAAAATCGAGAATATAGCGACGGTTATGAGCTCCAGTGAGTGGATCTGTATTTGCTCTGCGTTGGCTTCGTAAATATGCTTTGCGTTGATTTAATGCGAAAATTGTAATGCTTAATATCGCTAATATACCAATAACAGAATAGGCTGCTTGTAACTGTCCTTCTTTAGCTAACTTATCTAAAGTAATTTGTTGGTATTTTAATTTCTCTTCAGCCAACTGCAATTTGATATCTTGTTGAGTAGATTCAAATCGTGAGCGTGCTTCTTGCTCGAGTTTCTGCTGCGTTGTTTCTTTTGCTTGCTCTGTAAGCTTAATCAATAACTTCAGTGCATTAGTAGCCTCTGCAAAACGACCTAATTGTTCTAGGCTTTGCGCCTTTAAGCTAAGTGTATTACGGCTGTAACGGTTATTAAGCGGCCTATCGTAATCAGTCAACAATAACTCTGATGCTTGAATATATTCAAGTGCTTGCTCTGGTTGCTGTAATGCTAAGAAAGTTTTAGCAAATCCATTATTTAACGCAATTATATGCGCTGGATTTACAATCACTTTATTGACATAACTTTTAGCCAAGTATAGTAGTTGCAACGCTTGCGAATATTTTTTTTGCTTCAGAGCGACATTTGCCTTACCAGCTGGTGCCAAAAAAAGATAGCGCGGTGCTTTTACCATTGCTGATAACATTATCATTTCTTCATAACAAGCCGCCGCTGAATCAAGTTTTTCAGCGCGCTCATATGTCATGCATAAGATATAGATAACAGGCAAACCATTGACAACATCGCCGTTTTTGCTGGCGATATCGCGCGCCAAAACTGCATATTGCTCACCTTTCTCAAATAGTGACATGGTCGAATAATATGCCGCTAAACTATCATAAACATAAAGCATGGTAGTTGATGACATATTCGTAGTTTTGGCTTCAATGTAGGCATTTTCGATAATTTCTATTGCTTTAGGGTATTCCTCTTGCCAGAGCAACAGAGCTCCTTCAATAGACTCAGCTTGTACCAACATCTCTAAATCGTTTGCTTGAGTAAAGGCATTTTGTGCTAAGCGGATTTGTTTAATACTTTCAGGTAACAGCCCTTCTTCTAAAGAAAAAACACTCCGATACATTAACCAATAACCTTGGATCCAATCATCGTCTTTAGGCAGTTGTTGTTGGGCAAGTTCAAAGTAACTTTGTGAACGTGCGATATCACCTTTAAATAAATACAGCCGTGCTAACAAAGTATTATTATAAGCGTGTTCAGTGGTAGAAATACCCTGAGCTGCTTGTGTAAGAACTAATTCTTCGATCAACTGATTTGGTTCAGCTAATGCGCGTTGTTCGGTTACTAAAAATGCGGTACGAAATGAAGTAGATGAAAATAAATTGAAAGAGCAACAAAAGCATACAAGGTAGACTGTAAAATAAATTATTCGCATTACTGCTAGATCTTCCAATGATAAAAAGCAATCGCACATTATAACGGCAGTTTTGATTATTACCAGTAGATTTTATTGAAACAAGCTATTGATTTTTATTATTAAATAAACAGCTAAAGATTCTGAAATTTATCATTATCTAGACATAATACTTTATGAATAATGACAATAAAAAAGGCTCACTAAGTGAGCCTTTTTTTCAAAACATAGCGGGTTATTACCAGCCAGTTTTTTCTTTAAGTGCTTTACCGATATCAGCAAGTGAACGTACAGTTTTTACGCCCGCAGCTTCTAATGCAGCAAATTTCTCATCAGCAGTACCTTTACCGCCAGCGATGATTGCGCCAGCATGACCCATACGCTTACCTTCTGGTGCAGTAACACCAGCAATGTAAGAAACAACAGGCTTAGTAACGTTAGCTTTGATGTACTCTGCAGCTTCTTCTTCTGCAGTACCACCGATTTCACCGATCATTACGATCGCTTCAGTTTGTGGATCTTTTTCGAACATTTCTAAAACGTCGATAAAGTTAGTACCAGGAATTGGGTCGCCACCAATACCAACACAGGTAGACTGACCGAAACCTGCATCTGTAGTTTGTTTAACAGCTTCGTACGTTAAAGTACCAGAGCGAGAAACAATACCTACTTTACCAGGTTTGTGGATGTGACCAGGCATGATACCAATCTTAGTCTCACCAGGAGTGATAACACCTGGACAGTTAGGACCGATCATACGAGTACCTGTTTGATCTAGTTTAACTTTAACGTCAACCATATCAAGTGTAGGGATACCTTCAGTGATACAAACGATTAGCTCGATGCCCGCATCGATTGCTTCTAAGATAGCATCTTTACAAAAAGGTGCTGGTACATAGATAACTGATGCAGTTGCGCCAGTTGCTTCTACAGCATCACGTACAGTGTTAAATACTGGAAGACCAAGGTGCGTTTGACCGCCTTTACCTGGGCTTACACCACCAACCATTTGTGTACCGTACTCAAGCGCTTGCTCAGAGTGGAAAGTACCTTGGCCACCGGTGAAACCTTGACAGATAACTTTTGTATCTTTATTGATTAATACAGACATTATTTGCCCTCCGCAGCAGCAACAACTTTTTCAGCCGCGTCTGTTAGTGATTCAGCAGCAATGATATCTAGACCAGAGTTCTTAAGAACTTCACGACCTAGCTCAGCGTTAGTACCTTCTAAACGTACAACTACTGGTACGTTTACGCCAACTTCTTTAACTGCACCAATGATGCCTTCAGCGATCATGTCACAACGAACGATACCACCGAAGATGTTAACTAAAACGGCTTTAACGTTGTCATCAGAAAGAATGATTTTGAATGCTTCTGATACACGTTCTTTAGTCGCGCCGCCGCCAACATCTAGGAAGTTTGCAGGCTTGCCTCCGTGTAGGTTTACGATGTCCATAGTACCCATTGCTAGGCCTGCACCGTTAACCATACAACCAACGTTACCGTCTAATGCAACGTAGTTAAGTTCAAAACTTGCTGCATGAGCTTCACGTGCATCTTCTTGTGATGGATCGTGGAAATCACGCATTTTAGGTTGACGGTAAAGTGCATTACCATCGATACCGATTTTGCCGTCAAGACAGTGAAGGTTACCTTCATCAGTGATAACAAGCGGGTTGATTTCAAGTAGTGCGAAATCGAAATCAGTAAACATTTTACCAAGACCCATAAAGATCTGTACGAACTGTTTCATTTGTACTGGGTTAAGACCCAATTTAAAACCTAGTTCACGTGCTTGGTAAGCTTGAGGACCTACTAATGGGTCGATCTCTGCTTTGTGGATAAGCTCTGGTGTTTCTTCAGCAACAGTTTCAATTTCAACACCGCCTTCAGTAGACGCCATGAAAACAACTTTGCGAGATGCACGGTCAACAACTGCACCTAAGTACAATTCGTTGGCGATATCAGTACAGCTTTCTACTAAAATTTTAGCAACTGGCTGACCATTCTCGTCTGTTTGGTAAGTAACTAGGTTTTTACCTAACCAGTTAGCTGCAAACGCTTTAACTTCGTCGATAGTTTTAACTAGCTTTACACCGCCAGCTTTACCACGTCCACCTGCGTGAACCTGAGTTTTAACAACCCACATATCACCGCCGATTTTCTCAGCAGCTGCTGCAGCTTCTTCAGGTGTATCGCAAGCGAAACCTTGAGAAACTGGTAAACCATATTCGGCAAAAAGTTGTTTTGCCTGATACTCATGCAAATTCATGATGCTTTATCCAATTTTTTATACTAAAAGAGCTGACTATTTTTATAAATAGACAGCTATCCCAAATTGCGCACCTAGTATAGATCCCAAGGCTTAACATGAAAACCCCAGTACGACCAAAGGCGCAAAAAAAAAGCTGTGAATATGACTCACAGCTTATATTTTATACTACTGAATTAAACATCCAGTAATAAACGAGTTGGATCTTCAAGTAACTCTTTAATTGTTACTAAGAAGCCAACAGATTCTTTACCATCTATTTGGCGATGATCATAAGATAATGCCAAATACATCATAGGAAGAATTTCAACTTTACCATTCACAGCCATTGGACGATCTTGGATTTTATGCATACCCAAAATTGAAGACTGCGGTAAGTTAATAATAGGTGTTGATAGTAACGAACCGAACACACCACCGTTAGTGATAGTGAAGTTACCACCCGTCATGTCGTCAAGTGTTAACTTACCATCACGACCTTTAAGTGCTAATTCACGAATACCTTTTTCGATTTCAGCAACAGATAGCTTATCGCAATCTTTTAGTACTGGAGTCACTAGGCCACGTGGCGTAGAAACTGCAATGCTGATATCAAAATAGTTGTGGTATACGATATCATCGCCATCAATTGATGCATTTACGTCAGGGAAACGTTTTAGTGCTTCAGTAACTGCTTTTACGTAAAAAGACATGAAACCTAAACGGATACCGTGACGTTTCTCGAACACTTCTTGATACTGCTTACGAAGATCCATGATTGGTTTCATGTTAACTTCGTTAAATGTCGTTAACATTGCAGTAGAGTTTTTCGCTTCAAGAAGACGATTAGCAATGGTTTTACGTAAACGTGTCATAGGCACGCGTTTTTGTGTACGGTCACCCATTGGTGCCGCTGGCGCTGCTTCAGCTTTCGCCGCAGGAGCTGGTGACTTCAAGAATTGATCAACATCTTCTTTTGTCACACGACCATTTTTACCAGAGCCTTTAATTTTAGAAGCATCTAGGCCTTTTTCTGCGATTAAACGACGCACTGACGGTGTTAACACGTCTGAGCTATCGCTAGAATCAGCAGCTGGAGCTTGTTCTTTTGCTGCAGGGGCTGCAGCTGGTGCGCCACCGGCTTTAACTTTACCGATAACTTGGTCACCCAGTACTGTATCGCCTTCTGCGTGAATAATTTCACCCATTACGCCATCTTCTTGAGCAACAACTTCAAGAACAACTTTATCAGTTTCGATATCAACTAGGTTTTGATCGCGTGTTACTGCGTCACCTGGTTGCACATGCCAAGTAGCTACTGTCGCGTCTGCGACTGATTCTGGAAGTACAGGTACTTTAATGTCCACTTCTTTACCTTCTGATGCTGGTGCTGATTGCGCCGCTGGCGCGTTTTCTTGTTTGTCCGAAGCTGGTGCAGCTTCGCTCTTTGCGTCTTCAGTTGGCGCAGCTGCATCAGCCTCACCAATGATACCGATCACTTGGTCGCCAAGTACGGTTGCACCTTCTTCTTGTGAAATTTCAGTGATCACACCATCATGTGGTGCAACAACTTCTAAAACAACTTTGTCTGTTTCGATATCTACTAAGTTCTGATCACGGCTTACTTTGTCGCCAACACTTACATGCCATGTAGCAACGGAAGCATCAGCAACCGACTCAGGAAGAACAGGAACTTTAATTTCTGTGCTCATTGCTTATCCTTTATTTTCAATAGTAAGCGCGTCTGCGACAAGCGCTTGTTGTTCTTTAGTATGCACTGACATATAACCACACGCTGGAGAAGCAGAGGCTTTACGACCTGCATATTTAAGCTTCGCACCTTGTGGGATTGCATCTACAAAGTGGTGTTGTGAACAATACCAAGCACCTTGGTTTTGCGGCTCTTCTTGACACCAAACAAAGTCTTTCACATGTTGATAACGCGCCATAATGGCTTCCATTTCATCATGTGGGAATGGGTATAACTGTTCAACACGCACAATAGCTATATTATCTTGCTCAAGCTTACGACGCTCTTGTAATAGCTCGTAGTAAACTTTACCACTACAAAATACTACGCGTTCTACTTTCTTAGCATCAATATCATCGATTTCATCGATCATATTATGGAATACACCTTCTGCAAGCTCTTCAAGCGACGACGTTGCAAGTGGATGACGTAACAATGATTTAGGTGTCATAACAATCAGTGGGCGACGCAGTGGTCTTACTGATTGACGACGTAACATTGCATATACTTGTGCCGGTGTTGATGGCACACATACTTGCATGTTGTGATCAGCACATAGCTGTAAGAAACGCTCTAAACGTGCTGAACTGTGCTCAGGACCTTGCCCTTCATAACCATGTGGCAATAAAATGGTCAGTCCACATAAGCGACCCCATTTTTGCTCACCTGAACTTAAGAATTGGTCAAATACAACTTGGGCGCCGTTAGCAAAATCACCAAACTGTGCTTCCCACAATACTAGTGATGTTGGCTCTGCTGTCGCATAACCATATTCAAACGCCACAACCGCTTCTTCTGAAAGCACAGAGTCAAATACTTGGAAAGTACCTTGATCTTCACTTAAGTGCTGTAAAGGCGTGTAAGTGGCCCCATCAGTTTGACTATGTACAACTGCATGGCGGTGGAAGAAAGTACCACGCCCTGAATCTTGGCCTGTTAAACGAATATCAGTGCCTTCAGTTGCGATTGTTGCATAAGCAAGTGTTTCTGCCATACCCCAATCAAGTGGTTTCTCACCGTTAGCCATTAATTTGCGATCATCGTAAATCTTTTTAACGCGAGACTGGGCTTTATATTGCTCAGGGTAACTTGCTATTTTGTTACCCAGTTCTTTTAATTTTTCAACTGGAACGCTGGCATCGTAATCAACACTCCATTCATGGCCAACATACTTAGCCCAATCAGATGAGTGTGATGTTTCTGGTTGAATTTCTTCAACAACACAATTGCCTTCGTCTAAACCATTACGGTAGTCATCAGCCAGTGCTTTAATTTCATCTTCAGTAAACGAGCCTTCAGCCATTAACTGATCTGCGTAGATCAAACGTGGCACAGGGTGTTTTTTGATTTTTTGGTACATGATCGGTTGAGTCGCATTCGGCTCATCCGCTTCATTATGGCCGTGACGACGATAACAAACTAGATCAATAACCACATCACGTTTAAATTGATTTCTGAAATCAAGTGCGATTTGCGTAACAAATGCAACCGCTTCAGGGTCATCTGAATTAACGTGGAAAATAGGCGATTGCACCATTTTTGCGATGTCTGTACAGTAATCTGTTGAACGTACATCGTATTGTTTGCTTGTAGTAAAACCAACTTGGTTGTTCACTACAATGCGAATACTACCACCACAACTAAACGCATTTGTTTGCGATAAGTTAAAGGTTTCTTGAACAACACCTTGGCCTGCAACTGCCGAATCACCATGAATGGTGATAGGTAGTGCTTTAATACCTGAACTGTCACCCAAACGGTCTAAACGTGCACGAACCGAGCCCATAACTACTGGGTTTACGATTTCAAGATGCGATGGGTTAAAGGCAAGAGCCATATGAACTTTGCCACCTTTAGTAGCAAAATCCGAAGAGTAACCCATGTGGTATTTAACATCACCTGAGCTTAATGTTTCTTTATGCTTGCCAGCAAACTCATCAAATAGTTCTGATGGATTTTTACCAAGTACATTGACAAGAACATTTAAGCGACCACGGTGAGCCATACCAATTACCGCTTCTTGTTGGCCACTTTCGCCAGCACGGTGAATAAGCTCTTTCAGCATCGGTACTAACGCATCACCACCTTCGAGTGAGAAACGCTTAGCACCTGGGAACTTAGCCCCTAAATACTTTTCAAGACCATCGGCTGCGGTTAATCCTTTGAGGATACGCAACTTTTCTTCTTTACTGAATATTGGTCGTGATTGCACTGATTCTAAACGTTGTTGTAACCAACGTTTTTCTTCAGTTGATGTGATGTGCATATACTCAGCACCTACTGAACCACAATATGTGGTCATTAGTGCTTGATATAACTCACCTAAAGGCATGGTATCGCGGCCAACGGCAAACGATCCCACGTTAAATTCACGGTCAAAATCAGCTTTAGATAATTCATGGTATTCAAGTTCTAAATCTCGAACACGTTCACGCTGCCAAATGCCTAATGGATCTAAGTTAGCATTTTGGTGACCACGGAAACGGAAAGCATTAATAAGCTGCAGTACTTTGACCTGTTTAGGATCGCCGCTACCACTGCCCTCTGCTACCACTACTTCTCTATGCTTGTTTTTCGCAAGCGCCGCAAACTGTGCACGAACTTCTGAATGCTTTACTTCAACATCCACACCATCTACTTTTGGTAATTGTTCGAACACTTCTCGCCATTCTTCTGGCACAGAAGTCGCATTGTCTAAATACGCTTCATAAAGCTCTTCTATATAAGCAACGTTTCCGCCGTTTAAATGTGAAGATTCTAGCCATGCCTTCATCACACCTTCGTGCATTTATAAGCCCTTTTCTTTAGCGCAGAAATTAATTGTTATAACAAGATGGCTAATTTACATTAGCCATCTTACATTTATCAATATTATTAAACTGAACGGTTTATTAACATTGATTTGATTTGTCCGATTGCCTTAGTTGGATTAAGACCTTTAGGACAAACGCTAACACAGTTCATGATACTGTGACAACGGAACACGCTGAATGCATCGTCTAAGTCAGCTAAACGCTCTTCTGTTGCTGTATCTCGGCTATCTGCCAAGAAACGGTAAGCATGAAGAAGACCAGCTGGACCGATGAACTTGTCTGGATTCCACCAGAACGAAGGACACGATGTTGAACAACATGCACATAGAATACACTCATACAAGCCATCTAACTTGTCACGTTCTTCAATTGATTGAAGACGCTCACCTGCAGCAGGTGTATCGTTAATTAGATAAGGCTTTACTTTTTCGTATTGAGTGTAGAACTGACTCATGTCAATAACAAGGTCACGTACCACTGGTAAACCTGGTAATGGACGAATTACGATTTTACCTTTGCCACCTTTTTGTAGCGTTGATAAAGGAGTAATACATGCTAAACCATTTTTACCATTCATGTTAACACCGTCAGAGCCACACACACCTTCACGGCATGAACGACGAAATGATAACGTTGGATCTTGCTCTTTTAATAATAAAAGTGCATCCAATACCATCATGTCGTGGCCTTCTTCCGTTTGCAAAGTATATTCTTGCATACGGGGGGCGTTATCAACATCTGGATTGTAACGATAAACAGAAAATTGTACTTGTGCCATCGTCTCGCTCCTAGTAGGTACGTGCTTTAGGTGGAAATGCTTCGCGCAGTTTCGGCGCATAGTTTACATCACGCTTGCTCATTTCATCCGTTACCGGATTGAATACTGAGTGACATAACCAGTTTTCGTCATCACGATCTGGGAAGTCAAAGCGAGAGTGTGCACCACGGCTTTCTGTACGGAAGTTTGCAGCAACTGCTGTTGAGTATGCTGTTTCCATCATGTTATCTAACTCTAGACATTCGATACGTGCAGTGTTGAAGTCTGATGATTTATCATCAAGACGCGCATGCTGCAAACGTTCACGAATTTCTTTAAGCTCTTTTAGACCGGCTGCCATTGACTCACCTTCACGGAATACCGAGAAGTTAAGTTGCATACACTGCTGTAGGTCTTTCTTGATTTGTACTGGATCTTCGCCTTGACCAACTGTTGAGTTCTCCCAACGATTGAAACGAGCGAGTGCAGCGTCTAAATCTGATTCTGAGGCATCTTTTGATACTTCAACGTCATTTAGGTAAGTGCCAAGGAAGTTACCTGCAGCACGCCCAAATACAACTAAATCAAGTAATGAGTTACCACCTAGGCGGTTTGCACCGTGTACAGATACACAGGCAATTTCACCAACAGCAAATAAACCTTCAACTACTTTTTCGTTGCCGTTAGCATCGATTTGTAGCGCTTGACCATTTACGTTAGTAGGAACACCACCCATCATATAGTGACAAGTAGGGATTACTGGAATTGGCTCTTTTGCAGGGTCAACGTGAGCAAATGTTTTAGCAAGATCACATACACCTGGAAGACGTAGGTTAAGCGTTTCTTCACCTAAGTGATCAAGTTTAAGCTTAATGTGTGGACCCCAAGGACCATCACAACCACGACCTTCACGAATTTCTGTCATCATTGAACGGGCAACAACATCGCGTGACGCTAAGTCTTTCGCATTCGGTGCATAACGTTCCATGAAGCGTTCGCCATCTTTATTTAAAAGATAACCACCTTCACCACGACAACCTTCCGTTACTAGCGTACCCGCACCAGCAATACCGGTTGGGTGAAACTGCCACATTTCCATGTCTTGCATAGAAATGCCAGCACGTGTCGCCATACCAACACCGTCACCAGTGTTAATGTGAGCATTAGTAGTTGAAGCGAAGATACGACCCGCACCACCTGTTGCTAGTACCACAGCTTTTGATTTGAAATAAACAACTTCGCCTGTTTCAATATCAATAGCAGTACAACCAACTACATTACCATCATCGTTTTTAACTAAATCTAATGCATACCACTCAGAGAATACATTGGTTTTGTTTTTAACGTTTTGTTGATAAAGAAGGTGCAATAACGCATGACCTGTACGGTCAGCCGCAGCCGCGGTACGTGCTGCTTGCTCGCCACCAAAGTTTTTCGATTGACCACCGAAAGGACGTTGGTAAACACGGCCATTTTCAAAACGAGAAAACGGTAGACCCATGTTTTCTAATTCAGTAATTGCTTCTGGGCCAGTTTTACACATATATTCGATAGCGTCTTGGTCACCGATGAAATCGGAACCTTTAACGGTATCGTACATGTGCCATTCCCAGTTATCTTCATGTGAGTTACCCAGCGCAACCGTAATACCACCTTGTGCAGACACAGTGTGTGAACGCGTTGGGAAAACTTTAGAGATAAGTGCACAGGTTTTACCTGATTCAGTGATTGCAAGTGCCGCGCGCATACCCGCACCACCTGCGCCAATCACGACGGCATCAAATTCACGAACAGAATATTTCACTTAAACACCCCATAGAACGATTAGACCAATTGCTACGTATGCAGCGGCCATTAGGTTCAAAACAAAACCTAAAACAGCACGCAATTTTGCGCATTTAACGTAGTCAGTCAGTACTTGCCAAAGGCCAATACGGGTATGAACCATAATGCAAACAAGGGTAATTAGTGTGAACCCTTTCATTGCTAGGTTTGAAAACAGGCCTTGCCATGCTTCGAAAGTGACTTCTGGTGTACATAAGAAGTAGCCAATAATAAAAATCGCATACGCGGTAATTACTAGTGCCGTGGTACGTAACGAGACATAATCTTGTATGCCGTCACGTTTTAGAGTTGCTTGATTTAAAACCATATCCACACCCCTGCTAATACAGAAGCCACAACGCCAAGTGCCATTGCAATTTTAGCGCTAAGGTTACCTGATTCAAGTTCTTCCCAATGTCCCATATCCATAATGATATGACGGATACCACCAATAAGGTGATACGCCAATACAGAAATGGTGCCCCAAGCTATAAATTTGGCAATGAATCCGCTAAACAGACCCTTGACGAATTCAAAACCTTCAGCTGAAGAAAGAGACTCTGACCAAGCCCAAATGACAAACGTTAAAGCAAAAAATAATGCAACACCGGTGACGCGGTGAAAAATTGATGCTTTAGCCGCTGCCGGCATAGATATAGTTGTTAGATCTAGATTTACAGGTCTTTGCTTTTTCACAGTTACTTGCCCATCTTGCCCACTAGGAGCTCATCTACTTGTTTTTCTTAACCCACCAAAAAACGATTTTTCTGATGGAACTATCTAAGTAAAGCGTTTTGTTACGACTAAAATTCACATTTTTGCAAAGATTAGCTGTAAAAATAACGTTCACCTACAGACAATACGGTATAAAACCTTCGATAGTATATATAGCCAGAGGTCTTTTTACAATTCTTGTTTAGTTATAGCTATTTGCGAATTAGCCAATGGTATAATATTTAATCCCGTGAGAATATTTATTATACATTTGTGCATAATGTTTATAAAAATTGACTTTAACCCCCTCTTTCACGTTAAAATGAAAAGAATGTGCTTAAACAGATTCAGAACATAACAATCAGAGTTGTTATCTTAATAGGAGATAAATAGATGGCGGATAAGAAAGCCACAGTCCATATTGATGGTCTAGATCCAATCGAACTTCCAATTTACCAAGGTACTGCTGGTCAGGATGTAATCGATGTACGTACGTTAGGTGCTCATGGTCATTTCACATATGATCCAGGTTTCATGTCGACTGGTTCTTGCGAATCTTCAATTACATATATCGACGGTGGCAAAGGGATATTACTTCACCGTGGTTACCCAATTGAACAACTAGCCGAAGACTCAGATTATGTTGAGTTGTGTTATTTACTGCTAAATGGTGAGTTACCAACTAAAGAGCAATATGCTGATTTTGCATCACAAATTACACATAGCACGATGCTTGATGAGAAAATTGCAAACTTCTTCCAAGGTTTCCGTTTTGATGCCCATCCAATGGCTATGCTATGTGGTGTAGTTGGTGCATTATCATCTTTTTATCATGAAGATCTTGATATTACTGATGCAATACAACGTAAAACAAGTGCAGTAAAATTAATTGCTAAGCTACCAACTATCGCAGCGATGGCTTACAAATATAACGTAGGTCAACCATTCGTTTATCCACGTAATGATTTAAGCTATGCAGAAAACTTCTTACATATGATGTTTTCTGTACCAGCTGAAGAATATAAAGTTAATCCAGTGACTGCTAAAGCAATGGATAAAATCTTTATGCTTCACGCTGATCACGAGCAAAATGCATCAACGTCTACAGTACGCTTAGCTGGCTCTTCTGGTGCTAACCCATATGCATGTATTGCAGCGGGTATCGCATCACTATGGGGCCCTGCACATGGCGGTGCTAACGAAGCATGTTTAAACATGTTAGAAGAAATTGGCTCTGTTGATCGCATCGACGAATACGTTGCTAAAGCAAAAGATAAGTCGGACCCATTCCGTCTTATGGGCTTTGGACACCGTGTTTACAAAAACTTCGACCCGCGTGCAACTGTAATGCGTCAAACCTGTCACGAAGTACTTGCTGAGCTTAATATTCAAGATCCATTGCTGGATATTGCAATGAAACTTGAGCAAATTGCCTTAGAAGACCCATACTTTGTTGAGAAGAAACTTTACCCTAACGTAGACTTCTACTCAGGTATTATCTTAAAAGCAATTGGTATCCCAACAAGCATGTTCACTGTGATCTTCGCAATGGCACGTACTGTTGGTTGGATCACACACTGGGACGAGATGTTATCGCAACCTGGTCATAAGATCAGCCGTCCACGTCAGCTATATACTGGTCACACACACCGTGATTACGTAGCGACAGACAAGCGTTAATTTTAGTTAATGCTAAAAAGGGCCGCATTTGCGGCCTTTTTTGTATCTAGTCCTTGAGAAATATCACAAAGCCATTACAATTCCGATTCAGTTTTTAATTCGGCTTTGCTGTGCTTGGTGTTGAAAAGTTATGTTTAATATAGAAAAAATTCGCGCAGACTTTCCTGCCCTAAAACAACTCATCAACGGGCAACCGCTGGTCTATCTTGATTCGGCTGCAACCACACAAAAACCACTGTCAGTTATCAGCGCGACTGAGCAATTTTACGCACGCAATAATGCTAATGTTCATCGTGGCCGCCATACCTTAAGCGAACAAGCAACCCATGCCTATGAACAAGCAAGACAGACCGTTGCCAATTATTTTAATATCGATGCAAATGAATTAGTTTGGACCAAAGGAGCTACTGAGGCAATAAACTTAGTGGCGAATGGCTTAACTGAGCAGCTTGATAATGATTCAACCATCATCATTTCAGCCTTAGAGCATCACGCTAATATTGTGCCATGGCAACAGTTAGCAAAGCGCACGGGAGCAAAGCTACTGGCACTTCCGTTACAAAAAAATGGCTGCTTTGATGTTCAAGCATGTGTTGAATTCATCAGTCAGCATAAGCCATCTGTACTTGCTATCACTCACGCGTCTAATGCGCTTGGTAATATCACAGATCTTGACCCAATATTACATGCCGCAAAACGCCATGACGCAATTACATTAGTGGATGGCGCGCAGGCTGCGCTACATTTACAGCCAAATTTACCTCAACTCGGTTGTGATTTTTATGTTTTTTCGGCTCATAAAATGCTCGGCCCAACCGGATTAGGTGGATTATATGGTCGCTATGATCGGTTAAATAGTTTAGCTGTGTATCAAACTGGTGGCGAAATGATTGAAACTGTTACATTAGCAAAAACAATATTTCGTCAGGCACCAGCAAAGTTTGAAGCAGGTACACCAAACATTGCTGCAGTGATCGCTTTTGCAGCTGCAATCGATTATCTAACCAGTTTAAATAAGACTAATGTATATACTCATGAACAAGTAATTTTTAATTATGCGGCAGAAAAACTGCAATCCATCGCAGGAATTACCGTTTATAGCAACCTTGAGAACAATATTGGCACCCTTTGTTTCAATTATAAAGACGAACACCCTTTCGATATAGCAACACTTTTAGATGGTTATGGTATAGCAGTTCGCAGCGGTCATCATTGTGCGCAGCCATTAATGCAACATTTAGGTATTAATGGCAGTGTTCGAGCCAGCTTTGCATTTTATAATAACCATAGCGATGTTGATTTATTTATCGCTGCTTTGCAAAATTGCTTAGAGTTATTAGACTAATTATGGATAAGACATGATTAAAACGTTTAAAGAAATTGCTTTATCGCTTGAGAGATCGCCATCATGGCAACAAAAATACCGTGAAATAATGCTACTAGGTAAACAATTACCAGCTATGCCGGCTGTTTTAAAAACCAGTGATGCCCTTGTGCCTGGCTGTGAGAGTAAAGTTTGGCTGTATTTGGATTTTGATCTTGAAGAAAATTGCCTAGTTATTATTGGTGACTCAGATACCCGCATAGTAAAAGGATTATTAGCGATCATTCTGTCGCTTTATAATGGCTTAACCCCTGAACAAGCTATTAACACTGACGCATTTGCACAGTTTAATCATCTAGGGCTTATCCAGCACCTTAGTCCTTCCAGAGGCAACGGTATTAAAGCCATGGTTGAGCGTATTCAAACCATGGCAGAACAGAAAAACTAACTTTTCACGGTACGTGCGCAGCGATCTAAATATTTACGTATTGATTTTGCTGCGACAAAAAAACCAAAACTTCCGGTTACCATAGTCGCTGAACCAAAACCGTTGTTACAATCCATATTCATGGAGCCATCAGCCCCCTGTTTAGCATGACAAACGCTGCCATCAGTACTTGGATATACCAATTGCTCAGTTGAATAAACACAATCGATGTTGAATTTTCGCTTTGGATTGCTACTAAAGTTGTACTGTTTACGCAAAATATATCGCACTTTTGCCAGTAATGGATCATGGGTGGTCTTTGCTACATCACCAAAAGTGATTTGACTCGGATCAGTTTGACCGCCAGCACCACCGGTGGTGATCACCGGTATTTTGTTACGTTTACAATGCGCTATTAATGCCGCTTTTTCTTTTACTGCATCAATGCAATCTATGACATAGTCAAAACCACTTATATGCTCACGAATATTATCTAAAGTAATAAAATCATCGACAACACTGACCTCACACAGTGGATTGATCAATTCACAGCGGGCCTTCATTGCGACAACCTTTGCTTCACCCACAGTGCCTGTTAATGCATGTATTTGCCGATTCACGTTGGTTGCACAAATATCATCAAGATCAATTAAGGTTATTTTACCAACCCCAGTACGTGCTAGAGCCTCTGCCGCCCACGAGCCCACGCCACCAATACCAATAACACAAAAGTGGGCTTGTTGTAGCCATTCAAATTCAGTGTTGCCATATAATCTTTTGATACCACCAAAACGGATATCGGTTGCTTTTTCACTCATTTACCAATCCAGTTGCCATGGTGTTTGCCAAGGCTGAAAATTTTCATGTTCAATTAATGTTGTAAACTCATCATCGTAATGCGGTAACAAACTAAATTGCTGTAGTTTACCTTGCCACACAAAACTTAGTGCAAAAGCATGTAAATAGGTGCGCTCAGCAGCAGTACCACCGTATATTACATCACCTAAAATCGGCGCAGAAAGGCTTTTTAGCGCGACCCGTAATTGGTGCGTTTTACCCGAGTAAGGCTTTAAAATAAATGCCCGTCTATTGGCTTTAAAATTAATAGAATAAAAGCGAGTTATGGCTGGGTTTTCTTTACTTGTTAATAGCTTATAGGTACTACGGCGTGATTTAGCCATATCCCCTTTGATCCAACCTTGCTTTTTCTTCGGTTTGCAATCACTTATCGCCAAATAAAACTTATTAACTTGATGAGCAGTAAATAAAACTGTCAGCTTTGCAGCCGCTTCACTACTGCGTGCTAAAATTATTAGCCCTGACGTCACTTTATCAAGGCGGTGCACAGCATATAACTTTTCTGCCAGTTGGTGCTCAGCGAGTACTACAAACCCAGGGCCTTCTTCACTATGAAAATTAAGCCCGGCAGGTTTTTCTATAATATAAAAATCAAGATGCTTTGCTATAACCTTGAGTAATGTGAACGTGTTCACCACTTAATTACTTTGCAGTATAGCAATTACACGCGCTAAATCATCAGGCGTATCAACCCCTGCTTGCGGTGTTATTTTTGCCTGTTCTATTTTTATTTTATAGCCATGATATAAAACACGTAATTGCTCAAGAGATTCAAGTTGCTCTAATGGGGATGGCGTCAGTGAGATGTATTGTTTAATAAAACCAGCGCGGTATGCATAAATACCCACATGACGTTGAAAATCTTGTGTGTCTAATCCGTTATTTTCACCCGTGTACATATGACTTCGATCATAGGGAATGCTGGCACGAGAAAAGTACAGTGCATTTTTATTTACATCGCTGACGACTTTAACTGCGTTGGGATTAAAGATCTCATCGACATTCTCAATGGCGGCACTCAAGGTCGCCATTGGCGCACTTGAATTAGCAAGTAAAGCAGCAACTTGCGAGACATTTTCAGCGGCTAATAAAGGCTCATCACCTTGTACATTCACTACAATAATATCGTTATTGAGAGATAATAAATCAACAACTTCTGCTAGCCGTTCAGTGCCTGACTGATGATCATCTCGAGTCATTAATACATCATTAGTAAAACCTTTGACAACATCAAAAACCTGTTGGTGATCGGTGGCTATCACGACCTTACTTGCCCCTGACGCCATCGCCTTTTCATAAACATGTTGGATCATCGGTTTGCCACAAATATCAGCAAGTGGTTTACCTGGTAGACGACTCGATGCAAAGCGTGCAGGAATAACGACTACGAATTCCACTTTTCAATCTCTTCTAGGCTCAATTCACGCGCTTCATTTTCTAGTAATACAGGAATATCATCACGAATAGGGTAAGCAAGTTTTGCAGCTGTGCTGATCAATTCATTGTTTTCTTTGTCTAAACGTAATTTGCCTTTACACACTGGGCAAGCAATTATTTCAAGTAATTTTGTATCAAAGGCCATCTAGGATCCCTTTTTCTCTCAGTAATAAGTTAAGTTTAGAAACCACCGCAGGGGATGGCTCTGCGTCAACGGGTAAAAAATACCACGTTGGTTTTGCAAATGAATGACATTTTACCGCATCTTTCTCCGTCATAAACACTATTTCATCATTAAATTTTATGAAATCTTGTGCTGTATAACCATAATGATCTCGAAAATGATGGCAACTTAGCAATGTAATGCCTTGTTGACGTAAGCTATTTTCAAAACGTTGTGGATTACCAATGGCGCTCACTGCGTGACCGGTCAAAAGCGGGACTTGAGTGGCTATATTAGTGGCAACATTTACTAAATCAGCACTTTTTAGCTGATAATTAAACGTGGCGTTCCCCCCATTTTCAATAACTAAGTCAACTGATTTTAAACGTTTTTGTGTTTCTCTCAGTGGCCCCGCAGGCATTAACAAGCCATTGCCAAAACGCCGTTCACTATCAACAATACAGCACTCTATTGTTCTGGCCATTTTATAATGTTGCATACCATCATCGGAAATAATCACATCAAGCTGATAATGCGCAATTAATTGTTTTATATTCGCTTGTCGATCTGGGCCTACAACTACAGGGCAGTCAAGCCTGCGTTGAATAAGTACCGGCTCATCACCTGCCTGAGTCGTGTCGGTATGCTCAGTCACAGTAAGTGGATAGCTATCACTATTACCGCCATAGCCTCGACTAATAATGCCAACCCTTAAGCCACGCTGCTGTAAGTAATTCGCAAGCCAGATCACAAAGGGGGTTTTCCCATTACCACCAACGCTAATATTACCTACCACGATAACTGGCACAGGACTTTGGTATGCCTTCAATAAACCTAGCTTATACGCTAATTTACGCAGATCACTTATAAACCAAAATAATACACTCAGTGGTAAAAGTAATATGGTAATAAAGCTTATTTCTCGATACCAACTTTGTTCTATTTTACTCACCCGTGATCACCAAATTGCATCTTGCAAAGCGCTGCATACGTGCCATCATTAGCCAGTAAGCTAGTGTGATCACCACTTTCTATCACTTGACCATTATCAATAACATAGATGCGGTCGCTTTGTTCGATTGTTGATAATCGGTGGGCAATCACAATAGAGGTTTTATTTTTCATTAATGCTTCTAAAGCTTGCTGGATCAGTTTTTCAGACTCAGTATCCAATGCAGAGGTTGCTTCATCTAAAATCAAGATTGGTGCATCTTTTAATATCGCCCGCGCAATTGCAATTCGTTGGCGCTGCCCGCCTGATAACATTACACCATTCTCACCGACCATGGTATTTAGACCATCGGGTAAATCTTTAACAAATTCCCACACATGTGCTTGTTTTGCTACATTCAATACCTCGTCATCGCTAAGTGAACGTGCAATCCCATAACTGATGTTATTAGCAATAGTGTCATTAAATAACACCACTTGCTGGGATACTAAAGCAAATTGGCGACGTAAATCAGTTAACTTATAATCCGCCAATGGCACACCATCGAGTAAAATCTCACTGGGCGGTTGTAAGTCATAATAACGCGGTAATAAGTTTGAAATGGTTGATTTACCAGAACCAGAACGCCCAACTAACGCAATACTCTCGCCTGCTTTTATAGTGAGCGATAAGTTTTTTAATACAGCTTCTGCTTTCGTTGGGTAATTGAAGGTGACATTTTTAACTTCAATCATACCTTTTACTTTATCTACACTAACTGTACCGACGTCTTTTTCGACCTCTTCATCAAGCACTAAAAAAATACTTTGCGCTGCAGATATGCCACGCTGTAAATCACTATTTACATTAGCTAATTGCTTTAAAGGGCGTAATAACATCATCATCGATGAAATAAGCACCACAAAATCCCCCGAGCTCACTGTATCAATCATTGATGGCATGGAAACCACCCAGAGAATAACGGCCATTGCACTGGCAGCCAAAATTTGAATCACAGATACACTAAGCGCTTTAGTGGCATCCATTTTGATACGCTGCTGACGGTTATGGTTATTAATTTTTGCAAACTGAGTTATTTCTTGCGCTTGACCGCCAAAGCCATGAATAACTTTATGACCACTGAGCATTTGCTCTGAGCTACGGGTAACTTGTCCCATTGCTGATTGAATGTTTTTAGAGATATGGCGAAAACGTTTTGATACAACAGAGACAATAACGGCCACTAAGGGAATTATAACCAAAAAGATTAACGACAGCTTCCAACTGGTATAAAACATCACAGCTAGCAAAAACACCACAAACGCGCCTTCTCTGACCACAATGAGCATCGCTTTGGTGATCGCTTGCTGTACTTGCTCTGTATCGAACGTTATTTTTGAAATCAAATCACCCGTTGAATTTTGATCATGAAATGCAACCGGTAAATGTAAAATATGCTCAAATAATTGCTGACGTAACGAACGGACAACTTGTGAACCCACATAACTTAAACAATAAGACGAGATATAATTAAAAACACCTCGGCCAAATACTAACGCGATGACAACAAATGGCGCGTATTTTAATACTTCAGCGTTGCGTTGATTTAAGCCCTGATCTATAAATGGCTTCATTAGTTGGATAAATAAAGCATCCATCGCTGAGTAACCAATCATGCCAATAACAGCAAAAATGGCAACGCTTTTATAATCCCCCACATACGTCAATAAACGCTTATAAATTTGTGATGTAGTCTGGTCCATAATACTCTCTTATTCATAATCTGTGGCTATTGTAGCCTCCAGTTGCACAAAACTAAACTCAATCTTTTAGAAACCAATAACTTTCATCTTCACGAGCTAGGTTTACTGTGTAGTGATGTGGATAAAATTCAATTTTAACCTGCCCTTTATTCGCTGTTGTATATTGTAAAGCATGCTGTGTAGCATAACGTGCTATAACTTCTGTACGTGGAAATTGCCACTGTCCTTTATATGCCGTTGAATGAATAACAATCTCAGGAGCAACCGCAGCAATAAATGCATCACTCGATGAGGTATTACTGCCATGGTGAGGACTCAGTAATACCGTACTTTTAAGCACCCCTTGCTGCTGGATTAGTTGCGCTTCTCTTGTTGCTGAAATATCACCTGGAAGCAAAACACTGAACCTGCCATCGCTAATGCGCACGACACAAGAGTTATCATTATCAGTTATTAAATGCTGTGCTGGCTCGCTCACGATAATGGTTAAGTCATAAAAACTATATTCGCCCGCTCTGCAAACTTGCTCTGGCCCATTTGGTTGTAGCAATTTAAAAGTATGCTGATAACCTTGCTCTAACCAATGGATAAGCCCTCCAGCATGGTCTTTATCCATGTGGCTGATGAGCGCAACTTCCGCCTCAATGCCGTTTCTTTTTAAATAAGGTATTAAGGTGCTGTTGACCCGCGTAAATGTATTAAAATAAATTGGGCCAAGATCATAGATAAAACCTTTACCTCGATTACTGACTAACACCATGGTGCCATGACCGACATCGAATACATTTAGCTGCCAGCGCGGTTTGGTCAGTAAATAATGATCGAGTACAACCAGTAATAATGGTATGCATGCCAATAAACGCCAGGGCAAAAAACACACAATTATTGCTGTAATGTAGCTACTAATAAGCCATTGCTGGCTAAAATTTGTGGTATCAAACCAACGAAAATCAACCGGGATCAACAATAAGAGTTGATAAATATGTTGTAATAATGAATCAAACACACTAATCAACCCACTAATATCAAAAAACACACTAATTGCAGAAAACATTACTAAGCAAGGCATGATAATTAAACCAAGTAATGGGATAGCCACTAAATTAACAACTAAGCCAATTACACTGACCCCATTAAAATAATAAAGTGATAATGGTAGTAAACCAATAAACAATGCAAGCTGTAGAATAATAAGTGTTTTTATGATGGCTAAAAAGCCGGAGCTGGTTACGGTTATAACACTAAAAACCCAAAAGATAATTGCCACCGCAGTGAATGAAAAATAAAGTCCCGGATTAAGTAAACTAAATGGATCAATAAGTAATACACATACCAATGCAAACAAGATAAATCGCCAGCGTAGTGCCTGCTTAGCAAAGTAATAAATAACTAAATAACACCCTAGCATGATCAGCGCACGCGTTGCAGAGACGATAAAACCACTTAAGTACACATAACTAAAAGCAAGCACAAATCCACCTAAACTATAAATAAGTGACAAATTGATCTGCTGTGTAGTTGGTTTAACCACAAAAATAAAAAGGCTTGTTAAATAGCGAGTTATAAAAAAACCGATACTAAACATCAAGCCAATGTGTAATCCCGAAATAGCCAATAAATGGCTAATACCAAATTGCTGTAATTCTTGCTTTTGTGAAAAACTCATAGCACTGCGGTCGCCAGTCATTAGCGGATAAAACAGCCAATTTAGCGAGTTATGCTGGTAGGTATGTTTGATAAAATTACGGTATTTTTCAATTAGCTCAAATTCATGGTTGTTCGATATTTCGATAATACTACCAACTTGCTTGCCTTTAAAAAATAGTCGCTCACTAAATGCGTAACGCTCTTTATCAAACACATCATAATTTTTTTGGCTGCGATATTTTTCTAATTCAAGCCACGTTGTAACGTGATCACCTACTTTGAGTCTCTGGTCGTTTTTTAAAGTGAGCAATGCAAAAGGAGGCTTAATATTTGATAGAGGCTGATTATCTATCTCATTGAGCTGAACTTTTAAATAATAGTTATCACGCTGAGAAATAACTTCAACAATCGTAATATTACTTAGATGTGGTTTATTTTCATCCAAAGCCAAGCTGGAAATTGCATAAAAGCTGGAAAAATGTCCCCATACACACAAAATTCCACAAATAAAACCTAACAATACACGGTAAAACGGCTTAAAATAGGCACTCGCAATTAACAGAGATAACGCGAAAACTGTAAATACAAGGGTCTGATAATAATAAACGGTTATAATACAACCAACGACAAACCCAACGCTTAACCAAACAGATGTAAATGGTTGCTTTAAATGGCTAAAAAAACGATCCAACGGTTTTTACCCGATCACAATAAAGTTAAACATCATAAATATTTAAAAATTTTTGGTCGTTTACTCCACGATGCTAATCTATGGCATTTAAATCGTCGCTCAGCTCGTGGGGCATTTTCAGTCGGTTTATTCTTCGCTTTCATCCCTGTTCCTTTTCAGATGGTGCTTGCTGCTGCGTTGGCTATTCCATTACGAGTAAATCTACCTATTTCTGTCGCCGTAGTATGGATCACTAACCCGCTAACCATGCCACCTATTTTTTATTGTTCGTATTTAATTGGTACGTTAGTGTTAGGGCAGCCGGAGCAACATTTTGCATTTGAACCAAGTTGGCAGTGGTTTATGGAAAGCTTAACCACCATTGGTCCTGCTTTTTTAGTTGGCTCGCTTATTTCTGCCTGTGTTGCCTCAATAATAGGCTATTTCGGTGTTGATTTACTATGGCGACGCTCAGTGCGAAAAGCATGGTTAAATCGTCATAAAAAATAACTGTTTCAATTTAAAGTATAGACAAAAAAAACCCTGCTTAGCAAAGCAGGGTTTTTTATTTTAATACTAAGTGACCGTTAATGCTGGATCACCTAGCAATAATTTCAATACTTATCGCAATATACGACGCAGACCAACTAACGGTAGTAACAATAACGTATACCAAGGGGAACTAGACGATTGACGTTCATAAGTTTCCGTTTCAGGAGCTGAACAACTATCAATAGTCCCGTTAATAGGAGATAACTTCACTGGCACTGCAATACTTTCGTATTCTATTTCACCATTGATATCTCGTACAACACCGCCTAATGAATCAGTTTTTTCGACCGTTTTAGTAGCAACACCAAAAATTTCGTTTTTATTGTTAATCACTTTAGCTTCTGCAACAACATAACCGTAACGTGTTTCACCATCTGCTTCGTAGCAAGGCAGTAAATCATTTATGTTTGTAATCGCATCTTCACCAATCTTGTACAGGAAACCTTCGCGGCGACGCGCACCAACATTAAATAGGTCAGTTTCACCTTCACCAACAATATAACCATTGTCATTAATATCATTGGCAACTGAGCTGGAGCTATTAAAGAAATCCGTTGGGAATACAGTACTATTACTGGCAACATCATGATAAAAGAATTTTTGACGATCTGAGCCATCAATTCTCTTTATTCCATAACCAACAATCGTATTATTATTATTAATTGCTACTGCCTTACCACCTGTCCAATCATCTTCTTGATTGAGCATTTCAACAACGTTTCCGTCTTTGTAATAAACAGGCAACGATCTAATTGTTGACGATCTGTTATTATCACGAATGTCAGAGTAACCGGCAACAATACCATTACTATTAACGGCAAGTGCATTACTTATAAATGCAAACCCATCATCATCTTCTGGTGTAAGACCCAAACCAAGCGGTTCAGTTTTAGTAATGTTTAAATTTGTATCAAGTGTCCACTTAACTGCACGGGTATCGAACAATCGTGATGATGTGCTTCTATACAAATTCTCAATACAAACACTGACAGGTTCATCTTCACCATCACAATTATCATCAATATTTTCTTGTCTATCAACTGGGATCCCTGTTGATACTTGCCCAACGACAATATAACCGGTGTTTGTTTTAACGATATCGTTGGCTGAACTTAAGCCACCAAATTCCGCATACTCTGGCACTAATGGCACATTTAAACCCGATGGCGATACAACAATGCCCCGAGAAATAAAATCACGCACGAATCGTGTTTCTTCTTCACTTTCACCCTCAGGAAGAAAGCTAGTTTTCTCATAAGGTGCACTGCCCCAACCCGCAGTAACACCGTCTTCTGCTACTGCATTATAATTATTGCTAACGGAGCGTGTAAGGCCATCATAATCAACTGATGCAACATCAAAAAGAACTTGTTCTTGCGCTTCACCATTTAAAACATTGTAACCGATGATATTAGCCAATTTTTGATATTCTGAGTTGTTAGCTTGTGCTGATAAAAATGAAAGCATAAAACTGTGTGCATCTGGGTTAGTCGCCGCTGCATTATTATTTTCAATATCATCTAGAGTAAAGGTAATTTGCTTATCAATTAACTCGAAATTATTTTCTTGCTGATCGTATGCCCTTTCGATTAGGCTATCAGTAAAATCTATATAGCTAACATCAATAGGTAAATTGTAAATACCGTTAGCAACGCCGATTATATTGCCACTTTCGCTGACATCTTTAACGTAGTTATGCTTTGCTTCGTCTAAAGAACTCAGCTCTGTTAACTGATACGTGGCACTGAGTGCCGATGTACTCATCGTAGCTAAAATACTAGCCGCGAGTAATTTATATTTCATTTTAGTCCTTACTACTGATTCTTTAAATCTTCAAGTTCTTCCCAGCGCTCCAGAGCGGCTTCAAGGTCAGACTCAAGTTGTGCTAAATGGTTCAATTCTTTGGTTGTCGCACTGGCATCTTGTTTAAAGAAATCAGCGTCATTAACCACAACTTGCTGTGCTTCTAATGCTTGTTCAAGTTGTTCCAGCTTACTGGGTAATTGTTCTAATTCAAGTTTTAATTTGTAAGAGAGTTTATTACTTTTGTTATCTGCTTTAGCCACAGGAGCTGGTGCAACGACTGCTTCTTTTTTAGCAGGTGTAGTTAGCTGTTTTTTTTGTTCCTGTGCTAAATAATTAGCATAGGCTTCATAATCACTGTAACCACCGACAATATCTGTAATTACCCCATTACCTTCAAATGCCCAAACACTGGTACAGGTATTATCAATAAACTCACGGTCATGGCTTACAATTAACACAGTTCCCTGATACTGATTAATAATATCCTCTAACAGCTCAAGGGTTTCTATATCTAAATCATTGGTTGGCTCATCAAGCACAAGAATATTTGATGGTTTTAAAAATAGTTTAGCTAATAATAAGCGATTTTTTTCACCGCCAGAGAGTGCTTTAACTGGTGTACGAGCACGCGCAGGTGGGAATAAAAAGTCTTGTAAATAACCGAGTACATGACGTGAGCGTCCGCCCATCATTACTTCTTGCTTACCTTCGGCAACGTTATCTTGTACGGTGGCTTCTTCATCAAGCTTTTGGCGGTATTGATCAAAGTAAGCAAACTCTAAGTTCACCCCTTGCTTAACAATCCCTGCATCAGCTTCAATATCACCAAATAGCAGTTTTAATAAAGTCGTCTTACCAATACCGTTAGGGCCAACTAAGCCAATACGATCGCCACGCATTACTAATGTAGAGAAGTCATTGGCGATAACTTTATCTTTATTAAATGCATGATTTAGATGTTTAGCTTCAAATACTAATTTACCTGAACGGTCTGCAGTTTCAATATTGAAGTCAGTTTTACCCACTTGATCAACACGCTGTTTGCGTTCATTACGTAGCTGTTTGAGCTCGCGGACACGCCCTTCATTACGCGTTCGACGTGCTTTTACACCTTGGCGGATCCACGTTTCTTCTTCTGCTAAGCGTTTGTCAAATAATGCGTTTTGCGTTTCTTCTACTTTTAAATCATGGGCTTTTTGCTCTAAATAAGTAGCATAATCGCCAGGGTATGAAATTAACTTACCACGATCTAAATCAAGAATACGCGTAGCAACTGCACGAATAAAAGCACGGTCATGAGAAATAAAGACAATACCGCCTTTAAACTCTTTTAAGAATTGTTCAAGCCACATCACACTTTCCATATCTAAATGGTTAGTAGGCTCATCAAGTAATAATAAATCCGGCTCACTGACAAGTGCCCGTGCAAGAGCAACTTTGCGTAACCAGCCACCAGAAAGTGATTCAAGTTTGGCTTCTGGTGCTAATTCTAACTGTGTTAATACAAGTTGAATTCTACTATCAAAACGCCAACCATCTGCGGCTTCGAGTTGATTTGATAAACGTTCAAGTTTATTAAGTAGTTTATCTGTGCAGTCAGTTTGTAACTCAGTGCTGACGTGATGAAAGTCAATTAATAAATTTGCAATCTCAGGCATACCTTGAGCA
This sequence comes from Pseudoalteromonas sp. SG43-7, assembly GCF_014164295.1. Classification (NCBI taxonomy): domain Bacteria; kingdom Pseudomonadati; phylum Pseudomonadota; class Gammaproteobacteria; order Alteromonadales; family Pseudoalteromonadaceae; genus Pseudoalteromonas; species Pseudoalteromonas sp. SG43-7. The sequence goes on along the minus strand of NZ_JACJEY010000014.1, from coordinate 48,578 downwards.
ACATAATCAAACACCGAGCCACTAGCCCCTTTTGGTGGATCTTGCTCTAGACGCGATATTTTAATACTACCTAACTGATTTATTTCACCATCATCTAAAATAACTTGGCCATCAAGGACTTTTAGTAACGTTGATTTACCCGCACCATTACGACCAACCACACACACACGCTCACCAGTTTCGATGACGGCATCAGCGTTGTCTAACAGTGGATGCGTACCATACGCGAGTTGAGCTTTAGAAATTCTAATTAAATCCATACTATCTGTTTACTCTTATTCTGTTTGCGTAAAAAACTGACGCACATCTTGCGCAGTGAAAGGCCAAAATAATTGCGGGCCTTGATCGCTTTTTAAAACGGGTATACTGGTCTGATATTCTGTAATTAATTCTTCATCACTCATAATATCAACAAGCTGTAACAGATCATCACCTAACAACGGCGTGATCAAGCTCTGCGCTTGCTCACATAAATGACAGCCATCGGTATGATACAAAATCCACTTAGCCATGGGTTATCAACCAGCTATTATGTATTTTTTTATTGCGTTTAAAGTCAGGAGAAATCGTCTGCTCTGAAATATTAACAGCTTTTAAGCCTAAGCCAATCAAGCCAACTTCATCCATGGTGAAGCCACGCATATTATTCGAGAAAATCAACGTGCCAGATGGACTGAGGATTTTTTTGACCCATGTCAGTAATTTAATATGATCATTTTGTACATCAAAAGCATCTTTCATGCGTTTTGAATTTGAAAACGTTGGCGGATCTAAAAAGATCAAATCGTATTGGCTTGTGGCATGCTCAAGCCACTTCAAACAATCAGCTTGTTCGAAACGATAACGAGTATTGCTAATATTGTTCAGGTCAAAGTTATCTTGGCCCCATTTTAAATAGGTTTTCGATAGATCAACCGTGGTTATCGCTTTAGCGCCACCCAGAGCTGCATGTACAGAGGCTGTCCCTGTGTAGGCAAATAAATTCAAGAAGCGTTTATCTTTGGCATTTTCTTGGATATAACGACGAGCAAGACGGTGGTCTAAAAACAAGCCAGTATCTAAGTAATCAAATAAATTGACTTTAAACTTCGCGCCAAACTCCTCAACTACTTGAGTACGATTTTGCTTAGCCATTGGTGTGTATTGCTCTTCACCTTTTTGCTTTTTACGTACTTTTACAGCAATATTTCCAGGTGCGATATTGAGCTGCTGTGAGGTTAACGAAATCACGTCTTGTAAACGTTTGTGCGCTGTTACATCGTCAATTTCTTTCGGCGCAGCGTACTCAAATATTACCGCTGAATCACCATAAATATCAACGGCTACATTGTATTCAGGAATGTCAGCATCGTAGACACGATAGGCCTGCACATCATTTTGTTTGAGCCAATTTTTCAGGCCTTGCTTATTCTTTTTAACCCGATTAGCAAACGACATTGAACCTTCAAAGTTCAATGCAGGCTTATCTTCAGTTGTTTGGCTGACTTGTTTGTCATCAAGTTGATATAAATTAAGTACCACATCAAGTGGACCATTTTTAAATTTATAACGCTTGAGTTTCACCAGCTTTAATAATTTAAATAAACTCTCATCCATGCCTAGTAGGGCAAGTTTCCAGTTATTAAAATGTTTTTTAAAGCCTGTACCTAAAGCACTGTGTAAACTTACCAACTCAGCCATCGAACCAATACGTTCACCATACGGTAAATTTGAAATAACCACACCTGGTAATTTTGCCACTGAGGTAAGCTTAGTTGCATCGCTTTGTTTAAACTTGATCACATCACCTAGATCAGCTCTACGAGCATTATCTACTGCTTTGCTTAGTACATTAGCGTCATTGTCATGGCCAATAAGCCATAGTTTAGGATCTGTAATTTGTGCTGTAAGCTGCTCTTTTAACTCTTTGTATTTAGCAATACGGAAACTTGGTAAGCGCTCAAATGCAAATCCCTCACGGAATAAACCCGGCGCTTCATTACGCGCCATGCCAGCAGCTTCAATCAAAATAGTACCTGCACCACAGCAGGGATCAAATAGCGGCTGTTGAACATTGTCAAGCCAACCACTGCGTTTGATCAGTGCTGCCGCTAAATGCTCTTTAATAGGTGCCTTACCTTGACCTTCTCGATAACCACGTTCAGATAAACGCGGTCCTGAATAATCGATATACATGGCCACACCTTGACGCGATAAACGCGCAACAACGCGTACATTGGCATCTTGTTTATCAACGTTTGGCCGCTGTTCAAATAAATCATTAAAATAATCAACAATCGCATCTTTGATCACTAAACCTGAGAACTGGGTATTTTTAAGTGAGTCGTTGGTACCATTAAAGTCGACTGCAAAAGTTTGCGTTGGACCAAACCATTCCTGCCAAGGCTGTGAGCGAGCAAAATTGTAAAGGCTTTCTTTATTATTTACGCCCTCTTTCTCTTCGATCAACATCAGCACTCGTGTCGCGAAGCGGCTCATTAAACAGACCTTTTGTGCTAATGTAGTGTCGGCGTCAAAACGCACAGAACCGACTGTTTGTTTGGTCACCGTAGCGCCAATGTCAGTAAGTTCATCAACCAATAAATTTTCGATTCCGATAGAAGTAAGTGCGATAAAATGCAAAGTAATAACCCTTAATAGCTAATTGCGCGGGATTATAACATAGGTTGGGCGACAAACACGCGATAAACAAAGGAACTACAAAAAATATGCTTAGGCTGTTTTACTGTTTTGTGCGTGGTTATAAATTGGATGGACACGATTGTTAAGTATACGAATAGCTTCAAATTGATTAAGGCTTAAGTTTTCATCAAGCTTAAAATGCTCAGATAGACAAATGCATAAAGAGGCTTCTTTACAGTGGTCAACAATCAAAAACTCACCACTTTGTTCGCTAGTTTGCAATTTTATAACGGCTTCTATACTGGGCTCATTGCCTTTGTAGGGTTCGAAAAACCAACTTTTTGCCAGCATTGGCTTTAAATAAAATTTAGCTGCTGTCGCATTGAGCGCAATTTGACATAGCTGCGCGCCATTCCAAAGATTAAATCCAGCAAGATATTGGTAAACCTGCTGATAAAAGGCGGCATCTTCTAAACTAAAGTTAGGTTGGGTTAAAATAGCATCGGTGAGTTGACGTAGTTTATAAGGCGTGCACAGCTGCATATCTTGATCTAAATCGATCAATAAACGATTTCTTACTGGACAAGCAATCCATTTCCACTGCTTTGATGCTTGTAACATGCGTTCCCTACGCCCCTACTAATTAATCTTATGAATATTGTAGTATAGCGGCTTTTGACCAATTAATATATATTTCTTTAGAACATTTATTGAACGATCAAAAGCTTAAATAACGGATCCTTATAAGCCTTGCAGGATCGTTTTTACCAATTGCGGTCCTTTATATATAAATCCAGTGTATACCTGTACAAGATCCGCTCCTGCTGATAATTTTTCTTTCGCACTGGCTGCATCATCAATTCCGCCCACTCCAATGATCGGCAACTTACCTGCGGTTAAACGTTTTAATTCTTGCACTACATGAGTGGAGCGCTCACGTACTGGCCGACCCGACAGGCCTCCGGCTTCATCAGCATATTGTTGTCCATGCACCGCAGCGCGCTCTAAGGTAGTGTTCGTCGCTATTACACCATCGATGTTGTTATTTAATAATGATTCACTAACTTGAGCTATTTGCACAGCATCAAGATCTGGGGCAATTTTTACTAGCATCGGCACTTGTTTATTATGTTTGGCGATCAAATCAAGCTGCTCATTTTTAAGGCTTTGCAATAGATCATCCAGTGCAGCACCATATTGCAGATCGCGAAGTCCAGGCGTATTTGGTGATGAGATATTGACAGTAATATATGAGGCATGTTCAAACACTTTGCGCATACAGTGGATGTAATCGTCTTTACCTTGTTCATTTGGGGTATCTTTATTCTTACCAATATTGATACCTAGAATGCCGTCGTATTTAGCAGCCTTAACGTTATTAATTAGGTTATCAACACCTTTATTATTAAAGCCCATACGATTGATAATTGCATTTGACTCCGGCAGACGGAAAATACGCGGCTTGTCATTACCGACTTGTGGACGAGGTGTCACAGTACCTACCTCAATAAAGCCAAAACCCATCTTTGCAAACGCATCAATGCATTCTGCATTTTTATCAAGGCCAGCTGCTAATCCTACTGGGTTTTTAAACTGTAAACCTAAAAATTCGACTGGACGATCTGCCACTGATTGCGACCATGCAGCACTGAACGGGGTATTGTTAAAACGGCGCAAGTTATGAAGTGCAAATTCATGGGCCCATTCCGCATCACGGGTGAACATAAAACGGCGAGCAAGATCGTAAAACATGAAATAATCCTCTTAATAAAAAAATACCCCAGACTAGGCTGGGGTATTGTATAACAATTTTAACGATTAACTCATTATTTTCATGTGGGAAAATAATCAGTCAGTATCAATTGCTTATTTTGCAGATGTATCACAGTTATGACTAAGTAGCATAAGTTCACGTAATGCAACTGAGAACTTAGCAAAATCATGACTTTGTGAAGTCTTAAATTCAGCTAACATTTGCTTCCAGCGTTGTAGTAACAAATCTTGGCTGTCCATCCACTGATCAATTTGACCGTCAACATCTTTGTTATCACCAGCAAAGTTATTTAAAACAACTTCAGATAGTGTACGTTGTTGCCAATCAAGTTCTTCACGGTATGAAGCGCGGGCCAATGCTTGCCAATGATTCGCCACTGGCTGATGAGTAATTTGGTCAAGGAACCAATGCAGTCCCATCCGTGCACCTAGTTTGAAGTAGGTATTAGATACCATATCAATACTACGCCCTGAATTTGCAGCAACTTCTGCTAAGTCCATTACTGAGAACAAGCTAGAGAGCGATACAATACGTGTTGCAAGCTCAGCTGGCACTGCACTTTCAATAAGCTTGTCTGCGGCAGCAGATAAACGTTCACTTTCTTTTTCAACCATGTAGGTAGTTAAGTTTGCACTTAAATCAGCGAAGGTCGGTGCAAAGAAGGCAATTGTTTGCTCAATATTTTGCGCTTTATTGCGATGACGTAAGAACCAACGCGTTGCACGGCGTACTGTACGACGTAATTGATACAACATTTCAGTTTGCACTGCGGCTGGGATCTTGTTATCAAGATCAACAATTGCAGACCACGTATCACGCATTTGGAATACTTCACTGGCAACAGAGTAACATAACGCAATTTCAGCTTCGTTTGCGCCAGTTTCTTCATGCATACGTACCATGAAGTTCAGACCCATATCGTTAACGATATTATTAGCTAATTTAGTAGCAATAATCTCTTTACGCAGTGGGTGATTATCCATCGCAGTATTGAACTTTTCACGTAGTGGTAAAGGGAAAGACTTCACTAATAGCTGACGATAATATGGATTTTCTGTGATGTCGTCAGTCACGAGTGACTCTTTAAGTACCATTTTAGCGTAAGACACAAGCACCGATAACTCTGGGCGAGTTAAATCTTTACCCGCTGCAGCGCGTTCTGCCAACTCTTCATCGCTTGGAATAAATTCAATTGCACGATTTAACTTGCCATCTTTTTCAAGGGCATGAATAAAGCGTACTTTTTCTTTAAGCGTTGATGAGCCTTTTGATTGCGTAATTGACAGTGTATGCGTTTGACGATAACAGTCTTTCAGTACCAGTTGTGCAACTTCATCGGTCATTGAATACAGTAGTTCATCACGTTGTTTACGCGTTAAATCACCGGCAGTAACTAAACCATTAAGTAAAATTTTGATATTTACTTCGTTATCAGAACACGCAACTCCACCTACGTTATCAATGAAGTCAGTATTAACGCGACCGCCTTTAGCAGCAAATTCAATACGTCCTAATTGGGTTGCACCTAAGTTGCCACCCTCACCGAGTACTTTTGCACCAAGCTCACTACCATTGATACGTAGGGCGTCATTTGCACGGTCGCCTACATCTGCATCGCTTTCTTTACTGCTCTTAATGTAAGTACCAATGCCGCCATTCCATAATAGATCGAATTCCATCATTAAGAATGCTTTGATCAGCTCGTTTGGTGTCATGCTGGCTTTTTTAGTGCCCAACATTTTTTTCATTTCTGGCGTTAAAGTGATTGATTTAGCCGCACGTGAGAACACCCCGCCGCCCGCTGAAATCAAGTCTTTGTTGTAGTCTTCCCACGATGAACGAGGTAAGTTAAATAGGCGCTCGCGCTCTGGGTAAGACGTCGCTGAATCTGGGTTTGGATCAACAAAGATATGCATGTGGTTAAATGCCACTTGTAAACGGATATGCTTGGATAACAACATACCATTACCAAATACATCCCCAGCCATATCACCAATTGCAACTACCGTAAAATCAGTTGTTTGTGTATCAATGTCCATTTCGCGGAAATGACGTTTAACCGATTCCCATGCACCTTTGGCTGTAATACCCATTTTCTTATGGTCATAACCTACTGAACCACCTGATGCGAATGCATCACCTAGCCAGAAGTTATATTCATTGGCAATGCCATTGGCAATATCAGAGAAAGTGGCTGTACCTTTATCAGCTGCTACAACCAAATATGCATCATCTTCATCATGACGAGTTACATCAACCGGCGGCACAATTTCACCTTGGATAATGTTATCTGTGATATCTAATAAACCACGAATGAAGATTTTGTAACACTCTTGGCCTTCTTTGAAGAATGCGTCACGATCCGTTGGCAGTTGTTTACAAACAAAGCCGCCTTTTGAGCCTACAGGTACAATAACTGTATTCTTTACTTGTTGTGCTTTAACTAGACCAAGTACTTCCGTACGGAAATCTTCACGACGATCTGACCAACGCAGGCCACCACGCGCAACTTTACCACCACGTAAATGCACACCTTCTACACGTGGAGAATAAACAAATATTTCAAATGCCGGTAATGGCAATGGCATATCTGGAATTAAGCTTGGATTTACTTTGAACGACACATAAGACTTAAACTGACCTATGTCATCTTTTTGGAAGTAGTTAGTACGCAGCGTAGCAATGATCATATCGACGTATAAACGAATAATACGGTCATCATCTAAGTTAGCAACGTTTTCAAGTTCTACATAAATTTGTGCAATTAGCTTATCAAGCGTTTTAACACTGGCAGGGCTTTTAACAGAGAACTTTTTAGCAAATAAATTAACAATTTGCGAACCAATGTGCGGGTAATTAGCTAATGTGCTCTCGATGTAGGTTTGCGAAAAAGTAACCCCAACTTGGCGCATGTATTTTGCATAAGCGCGTAAAATTGACGCTTCGCGACCAGTTAAGCCACCCATTAGCACTAAACGGTTAAAGCCGTCATTTTCTAAACGGTTACTCCACACACTAGTAAGTGCGGCACGAAAACGTGCTGATACTTTATCGAAATCTGCAATACCTTTGCTATCAAGTAGCATTGAGAAATCCATGATCCAGTTGATACGGCCATCGCTGGTTTTAACCGAATAAGGCGTTTCACCAATGACGCGCAAGCCAAAGTTTTCAAGCATTGGCATAACGTCTGATAAATGGATTGGCTCATCTTTGTGGAATAAGCTCAAACGTACAATGTTGCTGTTCGCTTCTTCTTGCGGACGGTAAAACAACATTTCAAGCTTGTTATCGTCATTCAATAGTTCAAGCTTTTCAATATCAACAACAGCGGCACTTGGCAGTACTTCATCTTTGTAAGAACGAGCAAACGCATTACAATATTTGCGGTTTAATTCGTTACCACGTGCTTCACCAGCAGACTCTAACAGTGCTGATTGTAATTTATCTTCCCAAGTACGAGCGGCTTCTACTAAATTATTTTCGATGTCTTTCACGTTATATTCTATATTGTTGTCAGTCACACGCACGGTATAATGAGTACGCGCCAGTGTAGACTCAGAGAAGAAGGTAGTAAATTCGACTTTATCGTCTGAATTAAATGCATTGCCTAAAATATCTTGTGTTTCACGGCGCAGCGCTGTGTTATAACGCTCACGTGGTACATAGACCATGCAAGAGAAAAAACGACCATAGGCATCTTTACGCACAAATAAGCGACACATATCGCGCTCTTGTACTTGTAAAACACCCATTGCAACTTCAAGTAACTCGCTTTCACGGGCCTGAACAAGTTCATCACGCGGATAGGTTTCAAGAATATTTAATACCGCTTTATAAGCATGAGTGCCTTTGGCAAAATCACACATTTCCATGATGCGATTTATTTTACTTTTTAAAACTGGCACATCAGCGGCGCTGTTGTTATAAAAACTTGATGAAAACAACCCGATGAAACGGTCTTCGCCAATCACATTCCCCTCATCATCAAAACGTTTAATCCCTACATAATCTATGTATGCTGGGCGGTGTACGCGTGATAACGAATTGGTTTTTGTAAGGATCAACAGGTTATTGCTACGGGCTTCTTGACGGGCAACTTCTGGTAATTCAGATAACAGGCGAGAATGCTCTTCGGTTGAATTCTTCATTAAACCTAAGCTGCTCTCGATTTTACCTTTGAGCTGGTAATCGCCTTGTACTGGCGACAAATCGTATTGGCGATAGCCCATTAATGTGAAATTATCTTTTACTAACCAATCTAAGAATTCAACAGTCTCTGCGACTTCACTTGCATTGTTGTTATGGTTACGTTTTGGTAATTCTTTACTGACCGCAATTAACTTTTTGCGGATCGGTTGCCAATCTTCTACCGCAGTAGACACATCGTTCAACACTGACTCAAGCTCTTTTTTGAACGAGTCAATCACTGAAGAATCTGTTTGGCGATCAATTTCGATAAAAAACACTGTTTTTGTAGAGCTAGACTCTTGTTCGGCTTTTAAATTTGATAAAGCCGAAATTTTAGCGTTTTTATCGCGTTGAATCTTAAGTGGGCTGTGTAATAGCAAATGAGATGCGATATTTTCGCGGGTCATCGCCATACGAACAGAATCAACTAAAAATGGCATATCTTTAGCGATAATTTCGACGATTGTGTGTGATGACTGCCAGCCATCTTTTGCTACTTCAGGATTGAAAACGCGGATCACCGCATCATCAGAGGTATTTTTTTCTAGCGAGTTCCATAGGCTAAGTGCAGCGCCATATAAGTCACTATCATTGCGATGTGCCAAATCTTCTTTAGACATATTGCTGTACAAGGATTTGGCGAATTTCTCAACGAGTAACACATTATCAGCGTGAACTTTTTTCTGGATCAGCTTACAGACATTATCTAAGATAACCGAGGCTTGCCCTTCATTTCGTGTCATTACATGTTCCTTAAATCTATACCACCTACTTAGATGGAAAATTTGTACAGCAATTTATTGTGTGGAGTCAGGCAAATTCTAACCCTTTTAAAATTAATAAACAGCCCTTTCGATGAAAACATTTTAAGCATTTCAGTTATTTGGTCATCTATTCACAAATTATAGATATAAATGGCCTTTACAGGCCATTTAGGAGCAAAATTATTCACATTATTTTTTCTGGTCAGTCCAGATCAAACTACCAATTGCTGGTAAAAGTAATACTGCGCCAAGCATATTGACTAAAAACATGAAGGTTAACAATATTCCCATGTCCACTTGGAACTTAAGATCAGAGAAAATCCAGGTGCTCACACCAATAGCTAACGTGATACCGGTAAATAACACCGCACTACCACGCTCAACGAGTGCATTACGATACGCCACTGGTAAGGCAACACCTTGCTTTAATTGCCCCATCATCGATGACAAAATATAAATCCCATAATCCACCCCAATACCTACACCTAGTGCAATCACTGGCAACGTTGAAACCGTCAGACCGATTTCAAGTTGTACCATTAAAGCTTGCGCAAGAGTCGATACAATATACAAGGGTAACACTACCGCTATGGTCGCTTTTACACTCTTAAAGCTAATCAAGCATAAAATAATAACTGCACCATAAACGTATAACATCATAGGTAATTGTGCAGCAGAAACTGATTCATTCGTCGCAGCCATGACGCCGACAGGCCCTGAGGCCAACTTAAACTGCAGCATATCGGTTTGTTCTTCAATGGCAAATTGCTTAACACTGGCAATGATATGTTCAATGGTCTGCGCTTTATGATCATCTAAAAAGATAATCACTGGCATAACTGAACAATCACCATTGAGTAAACCGGTACTGGTTTCGACTCGTGAGGTAGATTGCACCAAACTTGCCGTATTACGAGGCAAACTTTGCCATTTTAAATTACCTTCGTTATACCCGGCATTAACCGACTGCGCTACTGAGCTTAGGGATACTGCTGATTGAACACCTGCTAAGTTTTCAACTTTATATTGAAAACGACTAATGCGATCCATTACGTCGTGCTCTGTACATGCTGCAGGGTAAGCTTCGACAATCACTTTTAGAATATCGGATGAAATTGTATATTTGTCCGATATTAAAAAGGTATCTTGGTTATAACGGGCATCTTGATGCAATGACGGTGCACCTGCATGTAAATCGCCGATATGCATTTTCCCTGCTTGCCAATAACCTACAGCAAACAATACTAAGGTGCAGCCAATAATGATTTTCGCGCATTTTGGATCCGTGGCTTTGACTAACAGATCACGAATTGAATCAAGTAAGTTTGGTTTTTCGCTGTTGCCTGATTGAATATGAACTGTGTTTTCAAAGCGCATATACGATGCCCATACTGGCAATAAAATCAAATTAGTAAAAATAATAACAGCCACACCTAAACTTGCTGTGATAGCCAGTTCACGAATTATACCTATATCTATGGTTAGTAACGTCAAAAAGCCGACCGTGTCTGACAGCAATGCAATACCACCGGGTATTAACAGCGATCTAAAACTAGCCTGACAGCAAAGACGCGTATTACTGCTTCCTTCGGCGACTTTTTTACCTATTGCATTGATCATCTGTACGCCATGACTTACGCCGATTGCGAACACTAAGAATGGTACTAGAATCGACATTGGATCTAGGCCAAAGCCTAGGCTCGACAATATCCCTAACTGCCAAACCACGGCAATAATTGAACAGGCTATAGGTAAAATAGTGAGCTTGATGCTGCCGCAAAATAACCACACCATGATGAAAGTAAACGCGATAGCAATAGCAAAAAATAACACAACCCCTTTCGCACCTTCGGCAATATCACCGGCCATTTTGGCAAAACCAATAATGTGGATACTTACTTTATCAGTGCTCAATGGCTCTCGAATTTCGCTTTCTAGCTTTTGTGCAAACGCTAACGTATCTAATTTTTCTTGCGTTTGCGGATCAGTTTCCATCAACTGCGCGGTCACCATCGCACACGAATAGTCAGAGGCAATCATCCTACCTACGACTTTCGCTTTTTCGATATTCTCTTTAACAACCGCTAAACCTCGTTGATCAGCAGTAAAATTGGCGGGAATAATTGGCCCACCCGCAAAGCCGTCTTCAACAACTTCGACAAAACGTGCACTGGGTGAAAAAATTGAATTCACTAACGGACGATTCACCCCAGGAATAAAATATAACTGATCATGAACGGCTTTTAATTGGGTGAAAAACTCAGGATTAAAAATATCACCGCTATCATCACACACTGAGATCAAAATACTATTTGCGCCACCAAATTGCTTTTCATGCTTTAAATACACTTTCATATAATCATGATTAAGCGGAATATTTTTATTAAATGAAGCATCAAGTTGGATTTGTGTGGCTTTAAAACCTAAAAAACATGTTATTAAAATAAAACTTATCACCATCATTAATCGATGACGAAAAACTGCTTTCTCTAAAAAATTGACGATTGTGTGCATTATGGAGCCATCCCCTTCACTTTAATGCCATTTTCTGATGCCATAACCAATTGATTTTCAAAAATAACGGCATCAAGAATTGCTTTACCATCCGCTAACTGCTCAATAGTAAGTTGATTATTTTTATAGTGGAAAATCACACCGCTGTTGGCAAGTAACAACCATTGATTATCACCGCTAGCGATAATACTATTGATTGTGGCGGTTTTATTATTACTTATTGGTTGCCATTGCTCACCTACCTGACGGCTAAAAATATTGCCTCTTAAACCCGCGACTATTTCTTGCCCTTGTTCATCGCTGGCATAAGCAAAAAAAGAACCACGGTAGATTTCTTCATCGCGTTGCCATGTTTTTCCGTTGTCTGTACTGTGCGCTAACAACCCCATTTCGCCCACTAACATAAGTTTATCTTTTGTTGTGACAATACGATTAAAGTGCGGCAATATTGATGCAGTTTCGGCTTCATAGCCTTGAGGATCGGATTCTTTTAAATCATTTAAGTAATCTCTATCATCAGCAAATAATAAAGAATCTAGAAAACGTTTTTGCCAATGTTTGCCACCATCACTGGTTTCATAAAACATACCATAGGCACCCACAGCAAAGCCGTGGAGCTCACTGGTAAATAAAATATCTAAGCAAGGTTTATCTAATTGCGTGTTCACTTGTTGCAACTGCCAGTTTGCACCTCCATCATTGGTATGAATAATAGTCGCATCATGCCCGCAAGCCCAACCGAGTTCACTGCCACTAAAAGCAACCGCCGTTAATAACACTTGCGTTGGAACGCTCGCTTGTTGCCAATTTTTTGCATTACTGCTGGTAATTATAGTGCCATGTTTTCCAACAGCGACCAGTTGCTTTCCTGTGTATTCAATATCAGTCAACAGGGTTTTATCTGCTTTAGTTGCGACAATTGCAGCAAGTGGTTCAGCTGCAATAGAAAGAGTTGAAAGGCTCGCCACAGCGGCAAGACCTGCATAAAGCATGTACTTCATAAATTAAAATCGCCTTGAAAAGAATGTGTTTGTCGGTATATAACGTGCAGTCGGGGGACTCGGTTAGTGTCATGACCCAGTGCGTGTCAGAGTGACAAACGCGATTTGAAATAATAAAAAAGCACCTAGATAATCCCAGGTGCTTAGAGTGTATTAACGACCTTCGCGGCGCAGTGCACTTGAGGTAAATTCATTATCATTAAACGATTGTGAGAAATCATACATTTTCTCTTGGTTATCTAAACCAATCGCTAGGTAACGGCGTGAATTCAAATCGTAGTAAACGTCTAACGTACTCCAGTTAGTGAGCGCATCGTAATAGTTAATTGTATGAGCCATCGCTACACGGTACATTTGGTCACGGTTATCATAGATATCCGTCACTTGAACTTGCCAGCTATCTTCATCAATATAAAATACGCGCTTCTTATAAATATGACGAGTGTCGCCTTTCAGATCTGCTTCTACAACCCAAACACGGTGTTTTTCATAACGTACATGTTCCGGGTTGATGTGACCGGCCATCAGAATATCGTCATACTGTAGCTTATCACTGTGTAGCTTATAACTATTGTATGGTACATAAAGCTCTTGCTTACCTTTGAGCGTCCATGTGTAGCGGTTTGGCGAACCGTTAAACATATCGAAATCATCGGTTGTACGCAAGCTATCAGCTGCTGTTCCTGGTGCATCATAAGCAACATTAGGGGCGCGGCGTACCCGACGCTGGCCAGAATTGTAAGTCCACGCTTGTCGCGGAGTTAAAATTTGGTCCATGGTTTCATGAACTAATAGCGCCGTGCCAGCTAAACGCGCAGGCTCGGTGACTTTTTGTTTAAATTTAAACAAAATATTAGATTCTTGTAACTCTGCTGGTGTTGCTTTTGGATCTGAGTACTTAACTAACAGTTGCTCATCAAAGCCAACTAAATTATATGAACCTGAGGCTATAGGAGCTGCTTGACCGCCAAAACGCTCAATTGACAGACCACGGTAGCGTAATAAATGGTTCCAAATTGCCTCTAAGCCAGTTTTTGGAATAGGAAAAGGAATACCAATTGCGGTATTTTTTATCCCATTACCTTCTTCTATCAACTCTGCAGTTGGTGCGTATTTTTTTGTCGCATCATAGACAAACTGTGGGTTTGAAGCACTGCGATGAGTAGTATAGATATTCATTTTAAACGTATCTGGATACGCTTCAAAAAGAGCTACTTGACCAGGACTTAAATTTGCTTTGTATTTATCAACATTCGATTTATCAATGGTGAAAAGTACTTTGTCGTCAGCGTACGGATCTGGATGATGCATTCCCGGCGTATAACCTGCCGGTGCTTTAGTAATACCACCTGTCCACGCAGGAATCGAACCATCAGCATTACCTGCTTTTTCTGCACCTAAAGGAGTTAGATCTGCACCTAAACGTGCTACTTCTTCACTGGTCATTTTGGCAACGACCGCTGTTGTAGAAAACAAACTACATAGCGTTAGTGCAATGAGGGTAGGTTTTTTTATCATCATGATACCCCTAAATTGAATATTTAATATTGAAAGAAACAAAATCACGGTCTGAGAAAGTATTTATATCACCGCCACCCCAGAAAGAGTTGTAGCTAAAGTCAAATGACCATGCATTTTGATAATTAAAGTTCGCTGTAACACCAAGTGACTTACGATCTTCTATAAATAAGAACATCGGATCGGGTGTGTTACCATTTACATCGTGCGAAAATACAATACGAGGTGAGAAGTTAACTCCTTTGAAGAAGTTATAGTAATCGCCTTTGGCAATTAAGCGATATCCCCACGATGATGCTGATGCAAACTCTTTTTGCTCTGGCCCATTTGATAAAGCCATATGAAGTGTTGAGTAATCATCGGTACCTGGTCCAGTCATAATACCGCTTCGACCAGTGCCTGATACATTTAAACGCATTTCATCATATTCAGGCATGTTATTAATGTGCACACCGCCAATTTCACCCACAACAGCCCAACTATCAGCCCAAAGTGATGGGCCAAATAAATGTGTTGCTGTAAACTGCAATTGGCTAGTATTACGCTCAATATAACCTTTTGCTAATTCGCCAGGTCCTACAACGCTAATCGCATCACCCGGGCTCATTTGTGAAATACCTGCAAACTCAGGGCGAAGCCCCGCTACCGCTAACTGCTCAGGCATAGCAGCATAAAGCAATTCTACGTCATCGATTTGTAATGGTTCGTCTTCACGGAAGGTGAACTCACCAGCAAACGCTGTTTCACCAATTGATGTATTAAAGCTTAACCCATACAGTTTAATATCTTCTGGATACTCATTGGTTGCTTTAGCAAATGCTTTTAAATCAGAGACATTGTCAGAAGTGATTTTAGTCGTTGCTAACATGGCTAAATCTTGAGCCATTGAGGCTTGTGTAAAGTTAGATACGCGACCAGAGATAAGCGGGCGACGACTATGGTAGTTTACATGATAAAGTGCAACCTCAGTGTCATTAAACTCTGGTAAAAACATACCTAAACGTAAACCATATTGGCCACCATCATCAGGCTCAGTTTTACCATCTCCCCCTTTGCCTTTAAGCGCGACTTTAGTAGGGTACGCTAGATAAGTTTGTGCTAATAACGCTTTACCTTCAGGGCTTGCAGGAGCGATCCCTTTAGCGGCAGCAGCTTGACCAAAGGTGGTCTTCAAGTTATTTAAGCTATCAGTTAAAAATGCTAAATCGATATCAGGGTTGGAGGTAAAACCAAGCTGTACATTTTGCTGATAACCATTTTCTGCGGCAAAGTCATTGGTTGAAAAATACGTACCAGCTGCAGGTAAGCGTGTTTCATGCCATTGGTACTGGTAAAAGCCTTCCAAAGTCACATTTTCAGTGATCCCTAAAGATGCCCATAACATACCAACTGGAATAAAGGCTTCTTTAAGCTCTGCACCAGGCGCTTTTAATCGGTCAATATCGACCGGATTTACGTTAATACCGTGAGAAATTAATGTGCTTTCACCCCAGTTTATAACTTGTTGGCCAAGGCGAATAGAAAGTGGATTATTACCCTCATTCAAATCAAAGTTGGCCCATACGTAAGCATCTAATAGACGAATATCTGCGCAGCTTTGTTTTTTAGTGTCTTTATCATCACAAGGATCAACTCCTTGGCCTGAAGTTGGATTAACATAGGCGCGATCGCCATCCATCAATTCAAAATCATAAAAATACATAAAACGGGTGAAAAGGCCGTAGTTATCTTTGTTGATCGATAAATCGTGTGTCCCTTTCAACAGCTTTGAAAAAGACTCACCACTATCAAAGTTCAAATCCCCAGCGTCACCGTTATTAGAGTAAGAGCCAGGTTGGGCCCAGACATCTTGCGCTGAATAAATAGGATTTAAAACGGAGTTGTAGCCTGTCCAATCAAAAGACGGGTTATTACTTTTCCCTATTAAGTTAAAGTTTCGGTCTTCAACACGAATACTTTGCCCATAAGAGAAAGTCGAGTCGAAGGTTATATCAAACCCTCCGGCCTCAAATGTTGCAGCCTGTGTTGGTGCTGCTGATAACCCTAAAGTAGCGGCTGCGATGCCTAGTACTAGTTTATTTTTAACAAAAAGCGATCTTCTTATCATTGTGTGTCCCCCTGTCGCGGGTAATTTTGTGATCAAGTTATTGTTTTTAGTGTAGTCGTAACGATAGAAGCGAAATAAAGAAATTACAAATAGAACGCGTTCAATCGGTCATAATTTTTCTGTTTAGTTGACGTTCACCTAATGGTAAGACGTCCTACCAGATAATTTATACACGTAAATTAACAATAGGACAAATCGAATTAACAAAAAAATAATATTATAAGTGATTATTTTAAAATATTGTTTTAGGCAACACGTTCCAAACGTAAAAATTTATGCTCTGGGGTAAGCAAAAGTCGAAAGCGCCCTCTTACTCCTAAAGAAGAAATAAAAGGACGCAAATGGCTGGCCGCAAAACGTACTTTTTTGCCACCATCTTCAATTACTTGAACTGATGTATACTTACCTTCATAGTAATCCATGCACTGTTTGTAAGTTAAGTTCAGTAAAAAATAATATTCGACCATAATTTATTGTAGTGCTTTATCAACTTTTTCATACAAGTCGTCACTTAAATTATCAAGCAAAGCAAGACGTTGCAGCTGAGCTTTGATAGCAACCGAACGTACTTCATCGTATCTACGCCATGACATAAATGGCGTTAACATACGTGATGCATTTTGAGGGTTGATTGCATTAAGCTTAACTAATAAGTCACCTAGCAATTGATAACCTGTGCCGTCTTCACGGTGAAACTGTGCGGTATTAAAATGGCTAAAACTGCCTACTAACGCCCTGACGCGGTTTGGGTTTGAAAAATCAAAACAAGGGTGATCATATAATTTTTTGATATTAATAATGGCGTCATCGCCACCTTGCATTGCTTGCAATGCAAACCACTTATCCATCACTAGTACATCATGGCGCCACTGACTGTCAAATTGGTTTAACAACTCTTTTGCTAAGGGGTT
Source organism: Pseudoalteromonas sp. SG43-7 (assembly GCF_014164295.1). Classification (NCBI taxonomy): domain Bacteria; kingdom Pseudomonadati; phylum Pseudomonadota; class Gammaproteobacteria; order Alteromonadales; family Pseudoalteromonadaceae; genus Pseudoalteromonas; species Pseudoalteromonas sp. SG43-7. The sequence goes on along the minus strand of NZ_JACJEY010000014.1, from coordinate 31,176 downwards.
GTCAGCTTTTACCACCGCACTGAGCGCGGCGAGTACATTGGTCATATTGTGTGAATTAGCAGTACTAACAAGGAGTTGATTAATATCAAGCTCATTAATTTTTGCCAAATAATGTAAGCACATACCTTTTAAAGCACGTATAGCGACAGCTGTTGCACTTACAGAGCCGTCATCTATTAAACTTTGATAACAGTCTAAGAGCTCACTACGCAATTGCTGAGCAATTTGTAACTCAAACTGATTTGTCACTGCAACCAATTGATCCACTGGGATCACATTAAACTCAGCTGCGAGGGTATCAAAACTAGGCAGCTTTAATAATTCCGCAATTAAAGCTAAATCTCCCTCCTGCTCAACTAATAAACTACGTAATGCAGAAATAATTGCTGGATCCAATTGATTATTTTCAGGTGTTGTAATGGCCCCTTTAACTGCCCCAATGAATAATTGTTGTTGAGCATCCCAACGCGAAAAATCACTGCGCGCAAAGCGCATAATGTGTAATAATTCAGTGGCTGTATTTTGTTGCTCAACAATACACGGCGCAGAGAAATCCTCTAGTAGCACCGCTACAGGCTTCGCGGTTAAACCATCAAAGCTAAACGTTTGCTGCGCTGTTGTGACATCTAAGACATGATCAAGTGGCTGTCCTTCAAACTGTAAAGGGACAGACTCGCCCTGTTGATCAAGTAGCTCGATAGCAAATGGGATATGTAATGGCGCATTTTCTGGCTGATTAAGCGGTGCCAGCTGCTCTATATGCAGTGAAAAAGTACCATTGAGCTTATCAAACTCTTGTTTTACGATTAGCCGTGGTGTGCCAGCTTGGCTATACCAACGTTTAAACTGAGTTAAATCGATACCTGAGGCATCACTCATAGCCGCAACAAAATCATCACAGGTGACGGCTTGCCCATCATGACGCTGAAAATAAAGTGCCATGCCCTGCTGGAACTTTTCTTCTCCCAATAACGTGTGCATCATGCGAATAACTTCAGCGCCTTTGTCATACACAGTTACTGTATAGAAGTTATTCATCTCAATCACTTGTTCAGGACGGATCGGATGTGCCATAGGACCGGCATCTTCACTGAATTGATGAGTACGCATTACTTTAACCGCATCAATACGATTCAGTGCCCGCGAGCCTAAATCACTGCTAAACTCTTGATCACGAAAAACTGTTAAGCCTTCTTTTAACGACAGTTGAAACCAATCACGACAAGTCACTCGGTTTCCTGTCCAATTATGAAAATACTCATGGCCAACGATTGACTCTATGGTGTGATAATCTTTATCAGTGGCGGTTTCTTGATTCGCCAACACACATTTAGAGTTGAAAATATTAAGACCTTTATTTTCCATCGCGCCCATATTGAAAAAATCCACAGCAACGATCATGTAAATATCTAAATCATACTCAAGATTAAAACGCTGCTCATCCCACCGCATTGATTTTTTAAGTGATGCCATCGCATGAGGGGTTTTCGGTAAATTCCCTTTATCAACAAACAAGGCTAAATCTATTGTACGACCACTTTGCGTAACAAAGGTATCTTCAAGTACATCAAAGTCCCCTGCAACAAGTGCGAACAAGTAACTTGGCTTTTTGAATGGGTCTTGCCATTTTGCAAAGTGACGGCCATTGTCTAATTTACCTTCCGCTAATTTATTACCATTTGATAATAAATGAGTAAACTGCTCGTCAGCAATAATCGTCACGTCAAAGCTTGCAAGTACGTCTGGGCGGTCAAGATAATAGGTTATTTTTCTAAAACCTTGCGCTTCACATTGTGTACAATACGCACCGCCAGATAGATATAAACCTTCTAAAGATGTGTTAGTTTTTGGCGCTATTTCATTAACGATTGTAAGCTGACATTGCGCTGGTAAATTATGGATCACAAGCTGCTCATCACGTAGGTCATAATCTGTATATACGTTGTTATCTACAGTAATTGAGATCAGCGTCAAATCAATGCCATCAAGCACTAAATCTGCCACACCAGCTATTTTTTTCGTGATCGTCATTACACTCGTAACACGGGTGTTTAACGGCAATAAATCAAAGGTCAAATCAATGTGATCAATTAAAAATGGTGGAGCTTGGTAATCTTTAAGATACTGTGCTTGAGGTTTTTTTAATGCAGTCATGTGAAACTCCAAAGTGACTCCTCTTGACAGAGGAGCGTATAATTTATGGCTATTGTTTTGGCTTAATACGTAAAATTTTAATGCCTAGGTAAGCATAAATAACAGCTAGTAATGGATTAATAAGATTAAAAAATGCATATAGCGCATAATCAAATGGGTTGATCAGTAATACACTTTGCATATATGCACCACAGGTATTCCAAGGGATTAGGGGACTGGTGATCGTCCCGCCATCTTCTAATGTTCTTGATAAATTAACAGGTTTCAAACCACGCTTTGCATATTCTTCTTTAAACATCCGACCAGGGACCACAATAGCGATATACTGATCTGCAGCAATTACATTGGTACCAATACAGGTCGCAATAGTAGCAGTAATTAAAGAGCCAGTGCTTTTGGCAATTTTAAGAATACTTTTTACAAAAATATCTAATAAACCTGTTTTTTCCATAATGGCGCCAAACATCAATGCCGTCATGATCAGCCACGTTGTGGTTAACATGCCAGACATCCCACCACCACTGAGTAATGAATCCATTTTTTCATCGCCTGTCAGGATACTAAAGCCATCAAAAAATGTACTCCAAACCAATTTAAAATAACCGACAATTTGCCCCTGGGAGCCATCAATTTGTGTTGCAATTAGGTCTGATTGAAAAATCATTGCCCATACTGCACCAAGTACCGCACCGATAGAAATTGCCGGAAATGCAGGCATTTTTTTAATTGCTAACACCAGTAAAACAATCAGTGGCACCAGCATCTCTAAACCTATATTAAAGTTTTGTTGTAGAATAGCGGTTATTTCATCAATACGCCCAGCCTCACTTGACGCTGTGGCATTAAAGCCCATAAAAATAAAGATGATTAATGCAATCACAAAACTTGGTACAGTCGTCCATAGCATATGATGAATATGCTCGAATAAATCAGCTCCCACAACCGCAGGAGCTAAATTTGTTGTTTCAGACAGTGGACTGAGTTTATCGCCAAAGTAAGCCCCAGATATTACGGCACCGGCCGTCACTGTTTGTTCTAATCCAAGGCCAGTAGCAACACCGAGTAGCGCTACACCTATTGTCGCCGCCGTGGTCCAAGAGCTACCAATACTCATTGCTACAATGCCACAAATTAAACAGCTTGCTGCGTAAAACCAACTAGGATTAATTACCTGTAAACCATAATAAATAAGCGTCGGTACAGTGCCTGACAGCAGCCAAGTGCCGATCAGCGCGCCAACCATTAACAAAATTAATATAGCGCCCAAAGATAGAGTGATCCCCTCTATCATCGCTTGTTCAAGTTTTTTCCAAGTATAGCCATTTTTAAGGCCAATAAGTGCAGCTGTAAATGTAGCAAACAGTAGCGCAATTTGATTCGGCCCTGATGACGAACTATCGCCAAATAAATAGACCGCAGCACCTAATAAACAAATCAGTACAGAAATTGGGATCAAGGCATCGAAAAAGCTGGCCTGTAGGATGGGTTTTTCTTTTTGTGAATTCAAAATTAAGACTCCTACGCGCATTTTTATGCGCGTTTAATTATTATTTTTTAGCACAGACGCGACGCTTAGCCTAACTAAGTTACTTACTTTTGTCAGCGTTTAATCAGTAATTATAGCAATATCAAGAGTTTTAGGCAGCAAAAAAGGCGCCAAAGCGCCTTTTTTATTAACCTGTAAAACAAGTTATTTCTTAGCTACACGACCAAACTTGATATAATCTTGGGTAATTAATGCAGCTTCTTCTAAGAATGGATCTAAGTCGTCTAAGACATCAGGCGCATCATCCAAGCTCTCGATTGGTTTTTCACCTAAACGAGTAAGCCTTTCATTAGTACGAGCTAATGCACGCGCTTCACCATCGTCTTTTTCTTTAATACGCTGCGCTTCTACAAGAGAAATAGTTTTCCGGTCTTTCTCTTCTTTATAACGCGTAATATCTTGAAAAACATAGTTAAACTCAGGTTCTGATTTAATGCGTTCAGCATGCGCTTTGCTTAAGTAAGCAATAGCTGGGTGTAAGTCATCAACCGAGTTATAATTGGCGCGTACGATACTGTCCCACGGTAATGCATTATCCTCTTGGCTTTCGCCCCATTCCGCTGGATCAATTGCTGATGGGAATGAAATATCTGGGATCACACCTTTATGCTGTGTACTACCACCATTGATACGATAGAACTTTGCAATCGTATATTGCACACTGCCAAGTGGATTATCGTATAAATCGTAAGCACGGCCTAAGCCCTTATGCTGTTGCACAGTGCCTTTACCAAACGTTTGCTCACCAATTATTACTGCTCGACCATAGTCTTGCATCGCTGCAGCAAAAATCTCAGAGGCAGATGCGCTGTACCGATCAACAAGTACTGTTAGGGGGCCGTCGTAAAACGTAACACCATCGCGGTCTTTTTGCTCTTCAATGCGATTATTTAGAGTATGAATTTGTACCACTGGACCTTGGTCAAAAAACAAACCAGATAGTTGTGTTGCTTCATATAATGAACCACCACCATTTTGGCGTAGGTCAATTATAATGCCATCTACTTTGGCTTCTTTTAATTTCGCCAATTCTACTTTAACGTCTTTAGACAAGTTGTTGTAGAAACCAGGGATCTCGATAACACCTATTTTGCTGGTTAAATCAGAATATTTTGCTTTGAATACTTCTGATTTTGCCGCTCTATCTTCGAGGCGAATTTTATCGCGAATAATTTCAACTACTTTAGGCGCGCCATGATCATCAGCACCTTTTAAGTATTGTAACCGCACCTTAGTGCCTTTTGGTCCTTTGATTAAATCAACAACGTCATCTAAACGCCAGCCAATGACATCAACAAATTCTTCTTTGTCTTGAGCAACGCCGATAATACGGTCGTCAGCTTTAATTTGCTCCGATTTATCAGCAGGTCCGCCTGGAACTAAGCTGCGAATAACCGTGTAGTCTTCGTCGTAGCTAAGTACTGCACCAATACCTTCTAGTTCAAGATCCATGTCCATTTTGAACTGTTCAGCTCTGCGTGGCGATAAATAGGAGGTATGTGCTTCAATACTTCGCGCAAAAGAGTTCATTACGATCTGAAATACATCTTCACTATTGGTTTGCACTAAACGTTTTTGTGCATTGTGATAACGCTTAGTTAATAATTCTTTGATACCAGGCCAATCTTTGCCGGTCATTTTTAATCGTAGTGCATCATATTTTACACGTTCACGCCAAAGCTCGTCTAACTCAGCTTGCGTTTTTGCCCAATCAGCATCTTCACGATCAAAGTAATATTCATCAGCCTTATCAAAGGTCATTGGTGTTTCAAGTAACTTTAAAGAATACTCATAACGCTCAAAACGACGCTGCATGCTTAGGTTGAAAATATCAAAGGTAAAATCAAGTTTACCGGTCGTTAATGCATTATCAAATTGGTTGCGGTATTGCTCAAATGAGGCAATATCCGCAGCCAAAAAGACGCTTTTATTAAAATCAAGGGATTCGATATAACGGTCAAACACTTTACTTGAAAGTGCGTCATCAAAACGAATTGGTTTATAATGTGCACGAGTAAATAAGTTTGTCACCCGTTTGCTAGCCGTACTATGCTGACTCTCTTGCGTAAGTACTGGCAAGTCTTTTGCTGTAACTACATCATTAACATCAGCAATATCTGATGCAAATAATAAACCTGAATACAGGGCGGCAACTAACGGAATGAGCTTAAACTTCTGACTCATACACAACTCCTTAATTTATATACAGCTTAAATAATGTACAGGCTGTCTGCTTTAGTTTTAACTTGCATGCCAGTTACCAACTCTACATGAACGTCTTCTTTGTTCACTTCAGTGATTACTGCATTAACAAGGGCTTGGCCAAGTTTAACTTTAACTTTGTTATTAACCTTGACCTCACTTGCTGGTAAAGGTTCAATTTTACCTGAACGTTTAACCGGCGCAGCTTTTGCTGGTGTGGCATTAACTTTAGCGTTTTTATCGCCTGGTTTAGCGAATTGGCCTGGTTTCTTTTTGTAAGATTTTGTGTCTGAATCATTACGTGGACGTTGTGACTTTTTACGTTTAGCCATTTTCGCACGACTTTCTTCAAGTGCTTTTTGAGCATGATCAATGTGCTCTTGTTCCACTTTAGCATCTTGATTTCCATCAAGATCAATACGAAATTCAGACTTAGTCACGGCTTCTAAATAACGCCAGTTAGACGTATATTTTCTCAGTGCTTGACGTACTTGCGTCTTACTAACTTTTTCAGAACCTTCAATTCGCTCAGCGATATCTTTAAAGATACCTACTTTCAGCGGCTTGATGCCGTCTTTTTGTTTAAAACATTGCGGAAATTCTTGATATAAAAATTCCAACACTTCATTAATATCTTTTAGCTTGTTTGTGGTTTCCATTTTAGAACCTATTTTTCACATCTTTTCATCAAGGGACGAATCGACGTAGTGTGTTACCCAGTCGACCAGCTCTTCAAAGTCGGCTTCAATTACAGCCATATCACCTCGAAGGTGTTCCCAAATACCATTTATAATTTCATCAATTAATTCACATTCAGTATCATCAGGAAGACGATCCCATGCAATGTGGATTAAATCGTTGAGCGTTTCCGCTACATGCTCTTCATCCCCTTCCCAATCACCTACATCAGTGATGGCAAACAGATAATCCTGTACATTTACTAAGTCTTTCATGCAATAGTTGCCTCAAAGCACGCGATGAGTGCTTCTAAACCTTGTTTATCATCAGCATCAAACCTAGCAATACTTGGGCTGTCGATATCTAATACAGCAAATACCTCACCATTTTTGTGGATAGGTATTACTATTTCAGAGTTTGACGCCGCATCACAGGCAATGTGGCCTGCAAATGCATGTACATCTTCAACAAGTTGAGTTTGCGCAGTTGCAGCGGCAGTTCCACAGACCCCCTTTCCGACAGGAATTCGGATACATGCAGGATTACCTTGAAACGGACCAAGTACTAATTCAGTTGGTGAATCCATCAAATAAAAACCAGCCCAATTTACATCATCGAGTGACGTAAATAACAGCGCGCTAATATTCGCCATATTGGCAATAATGTTAGGTTCACCAGTAATTAGCGATTCAGTTTGTTTAACTAATGACTGGTAAAATTCTTGCTTTTGCATACCAAACTACTTCTTATCAAACATACAGTAGCTAAAGGTACTCTTTGTCGCCAATAATTGAAACCTTTTCAGGGCAAAAAAAAGCAATTTGCCCTAATTTTCAGCAAGCTTGGTTAATAATTCTGCTATTGAGGAGGCTGTTGTTTTATCGCACCTAACCTTAATCCATATAAAAACAGTCCCGCCGCTAAAGCTGACATCGCGGTATTAATTAAAAAGACCATACCACCTGTTGCACTGAGTAAGTAACTAAAAATTGCACCACCGAGTAAACCTAATGTCAGTACTCCCGAATAATTAACTTTCGCGTACTTGTACATCAATAAATATCCGGGTACTACAAAAGCAGCCATGGTTAAACCGACAATATGCGCGTTAGCTATCGCACTCATAAGTAACTGGAAAAAGGTAGTCAGCGGATCGGTATTGAGCGTTAATGCATAATAAACTCCTAACACACTACCAATGATCACAGGTGAAAGTAATGATAACCCAACACTTTTTGCAAGCCGATGTTTCATAATGCGTCCTTAAAATCATACCTGAATAAATACTAAGAATGCATGATGTTTTACAACATCGAAATAGAGACTATGGTCGTAATTAAATAACTACATAAAACTTAGGCACAAAAAAGCCCGCTAATTTAGCGGGCTATTTTATATGGTGGAGAGATAGGGATTTGAACCCTAGAGGGGCTATAAACCCCTGCCGGTTTTCAAGACCGGTGCATTCGACCACTCTGCCATCTCTCCGAAACATTTATAAATCACGAATAAGAGTGTACTCGCAATTATTTTAATTAGGTGGTGGAGAGATAGGGATTTGAACCCTAGAGGGGCTATAAACCCCTGCCGGTTTTCAAGACCGGTGCATTCGACCACTCTGCCATCTCTCCGCACGGCCTGCATAATAGAGAAGGCAGTGCTCTTTGTGAAGCTTTTTTTTCAAAAAAGTGTTCAAGTGCTTAAAAAACCATTGATTTGTATATTCTTAACTCACCACTGAGTAAAATTCACACTAAATTGAACTTTTCTTTTTAATTATCGGTCTATTGAACTACAAAGGTTTGCCCAAATATAGAAGTCTTGGTAATCTAACTTCAGTTTAATTATCGGAACTTACAATAGGTTTCTAAAGGAGCTCTAAAATGGCATTTAATCATTCGTACAATACCGCTAGACCGGTTATGTCGACCATTGAAACAAACAAGGTACTTAAAAACACCTATTTCTTATTGGCCATGACATTAGCATTTAGTGCTGTGACGGCTGGTATCTCAATGGCATTACAACTACCTTATTTTATGGGGTTAGTTTTTACTCTTATTTCATTTGGCCTTTTATTTGTTGTAAATAAAAAAGCCGAAAGCGCGTCAGGCGTTGCATGGGTATTCGCTTTTACGGGTTTAATGGGTGCGGGACTTGGTCCGTTACTTAACCATTATGCAGCGATGCCAAATGGCCCAATGCTTATCATGCAAGCGTTAGGATCAACTGCACTGATTTTCTTTGGTTTGTCTGCGTATGCACTAAATACTAAAAAAGACTTCTCTTTTATGGGCGGTTTTTTAACGGTAGGCCTTATTGTTGTGATTGTGGCCAGCATTGTTAATATCTTCATCGGCAGCTCGCTAATGTTTATGGTATTAAATGCAGCGGTTGTATTGATCATGTCTGGCTTAATCTTGTTTGATACAAGCCGCATCATCAACGGTGGCGAAACAAACTATATTCGCGCTACAGTCTCTTTATATTTAAGTGTATATAACTTGTTTACTTCATTGCTTGCACTGCTTGGCGCAAATAATGACTAATTAAATAGTTCTGTTAAAATAGCCCCTCTTTAGGGGCTTTTTTATTGGAATAGTTTTGGCACGATTTGTACTTTCTCTGCACAGCGCACCATCGGATCATGATACCACGCAACGTTTGGTGAAATTTGCACAAGCATGTTTAACACAAGGGCATAACATTGATGCCATTTTTTTGTATCAAAACGGCGTTTTTCATGCCAGCGAGCAACTAGATTTGGCAGCTGATGAATTAGCGATTAATGCTTTATGGCAACAATTACATGAGCAAGGGATTCATCTTATGTTGTGTGTTACTGCTGCCGAAAAGCGTGGCCTTGATATAAATAATACCGGTGTTTTTGCAGTCGCAGGGTTAGCTGAGTTTGCAATGCTTGCCAGTGATGCGGATAAATGGGTGCAATTTAAATGATCAATGTATTAGTTTTAAGCCACCATAGTCCTTTCGATGATTTACATATTCGTGATGCATTAGATATGACATTAATATTCGCTGCTGTTGAGCAAAATATTAGTTGGTTATTTAGCGGCCCTGCGGTACTAGCCCTAAAAAAACATCAACAACCTGAGCATATAGGTTTAAAGAACTACTTTAAGACCATCAGAACGCTAGAAATTTACGATGTTGAAAACATTTATGTATGTGAAAAGTCTCTGCTCGAGTATGGCCTTGATAAACATAACTTGTTAGTAGAAGTAAAAGCGCTTAATTATCAGCAGCAAACTCAACTTATAGCCCAGCAACAACACATAGTGAACTTATGAGCACTTTACACATATTTTCCAAGCCACTTGGCTATTACAACACGGATCAATTAGTTAACCTGATCCAGTCAGCAGACAAAGTATTATTATTAAGTGACGCATGCTTTGCGATTGCTCAATTTAGACAGCTTGCAACGCACTTATTAATACTTGCTGATGACGCCAAGGTACGAGATATCACAATCAATCAGCCCGATCACTCGCTTAGTTATGACGACTTTGTCGCACTAACATTAGCAACATCTCACTCTATTACGTGGTAATACATGCTTGAATTTAATAATCAAATTATCGACACGGATAAACAAGGTTACTTACTTGATCACTCGTTATGGAGTGAACAATTAGCCTGCGTTATTGCCGAGCAAGAAAACATTGAATTAACCTCCCAACACTGGGAAGTGATTCATTTTGTGCGTAATTTTTATTTGGAGTACAACACCAGCCCAGCAATAAGAATGTTAGTTAAAGCAATGGCAAAAGCACTGGGTGAAGATAAAGGCAATAGTATTTATCTGTATACTCTTTTTCCTAAAGGCCCAGCTAAGCAAGCAACTAAAATTGCTGGCTTACCAAAACCCGCACGGTGCATCTAGCAATGACAATAGCTAAACCAAATAATACAGCAAAACGCCGAAATAGCGGCCGTAGCTATAATCGCGGTGCAATTACAACCAAAAAAGTGAATAACTCAATAAAGCGCGAGATAAAACCAGCCATTGCCGCCAGTGAGCGAAAAATTGTCTTATTTAATAAACCATTTGATGTGCTGTGCCAGTTTACTGATGAAGCAAACAGACAAACCTTAGCTGACTTTATTACCATTAAAGATGTATATGCTGCAGGACGATTAGATAGAGACAGTGAGGGCCTGCTATTGCTCACTAATTGTGGGAAATTACAAAACACTTTAACAGCGCCAAACAAAAAAACCAGTAAAACTTACTGGGCACAAGTTGAAGGTGAACCAACTGATGCAGCAATTAAACAACTGTGCCAAGGCGTCGAGCTCAAAGACGGATTAACATTACCAGCCGTTGTTAAACGCATAGATGAGCCAACTTTATGGCCACGTAATCCTCCCGTTAGAGAGCGAAAAAACATTCCAACCAGTTGGCTCAGTATTACCCTTACCGAAGGACGTAATCGCCAAGTAAGAAGAATGACAGCACATATTGGCCACCCTACTTTACGTTTAATCCGCTATCGTATTGGTGACTATACGTTAAAAGGAATTGATAATGGCCATTTTAAAATAATCGCAGATGAACTATAGCTGTGCTTGAGCGCAGCTATTTCAAATATGCCTAGTAGCGCTCAGCTGATTTTTTGTATCAATCTTCACTAACAACGATACAATTACGCCCTTGTCTTTTTGCTTGGTACAAAGCTTTATCTGCCGCATCAGCAAAATAGATATAATCGCCAGTTTGGGGATTATGCAAAGTTTTAATGCCCATGCTTAGTGTTATATAGCCAATATCTGTATATTCATGCTTAATAGCTAATTGATTAACTGCTTGCTGGATTTGTAATGCACTATGTAAAGCCTTTTTCGGATCAGCCTCTGGCAGTAACACCACAAATTCCTCACCGCCAAAACGGGCAACAAAGTCCTTTTCGTGATTCATCGTGGCCACTGCAATACATTGTGCAATTTGATACAAGCATTCATCGCCTTTAATATGACCGTAGTTATCGTTGTATTGCTTAAAATAATCAATATCGATTAAGATCATTGATAACGGCTTTATTTTTTTATTCATTAATTCAAGTTCATTGGCCAACTTCTCATCAAAACAACGTCGATTGGCAATTTGTGTTAATGAGTCTAAAAATGCCATGTCTCGAAGTGTATCTTCAGCAGCTAAATGCTGTGTTACATCCTTAAATATAGCTAAAAATTCGTGCCTAAAATATCTTCCCGAAATTTCCATCATTATATGGGAGCCATCTTTACAAGTAACACAATAAACTTGTGGTTCAATATCAGTATCATTTTCTAACGCAAAGCTAAGAGCTTGTTGCCACGTTTGTCGCACCCACATCAGATAATGTGGATCTGGGTAAGCATTAAGCCACCAATCATTAAGTGTTGGAATATCCTCAATAGTGTAACCGAACACATCTACAAAACGTTGGTTTATACGGATTATATTCTCGGTGAGCATACATACATTACACAACGGTATTGGCACTTGCGTAAATAAATTAACGTACTCACTCAAATCATGCTGGCGGGTTAGTGGTTTATTATCTTGCGTTGAGTAATCACTATTTTGCACGATAACAGCATTATTTTGACTCGTTTTTACGCGCATCGATAGCGCGAAATGCCATTCTTGCCACCAGGTTGCTAACTGTGAAACGAGAAAATACTCAGACTCACTTGAAGTTTTCAAATTCACGGCAACACTTTTAAGTAGGCAATCTACTTTACTATATTCAATTACTCCCAATTGTTGATAATTTAAAAGAATATTTTCAAAAAGCCTATACGCATCAACTCTTAAAATACTGCGCGTGTCATCAACCATCGCTGTTAATTGTGATTTAGAATTACCAGCATATTGTGCAATGAAGTTAATTATTGATTGTTGATAGAAAATATAGTCCATATACATTGCCCATTAATTACGTGTGCATAAAAACATGCACTTGGAAGTACACCAGAATAATTTAAAGGAATGTAAGCAGATGCAAATATTCGGCGTGAGAAAATTCGTAAAGAGTAGTTGATTAATGTAAACAATATAAAAGTGAAATCGCAATTTAAAAATACCCTTAATAACTTTATCAGGTCCAGTAATTTACGTTATTTTAGCAATAAAACTTAGCCACTGTTTATTAAACAAACAAAAAACTATCATGTAAGAATAAATAGGGGTAGATTTATCATCTGACAGTGTATAAAAGTGCTAGCTCTTATATATTTTAACAATCCAAAAAGACGACTTTGTGGCGCACAATATGCTTATTTTCTTAAATAACTCAAGTATGTTATTACACTGCCGTTATACATTATTGTATGAATAAACTCTCGACTTAAAATACGGTATTAACTACATTATCGCCCGCATGGGATTAGATGCTAAATGGATATGACCAATGAAGAACTAAATTTTATATCAGATCTTTTCCAAGTGACGGTTCCTTCAAAATTGAGGGACAATCATACACTGACATTACAAAGCTCTATCCCTGCCAATATTGCTGAATTACTAAATAATACAAAATTAACACTACTGGCTGAAGTTGGCGATTATCAATTATGGTTTCCACTTGAAATAAGAATTGATAAAACAGGCGTTGTAACCCCTGTATTAAGCGCACCAGAGGTCATCGACACACAAGGAATAAAGCGCTGTTGGCGTGGCGGGAACCTCAATATTCAGAGCCAAGACTTTGAAGTTGAATCAATCTCAAGTACTGGACTTTTTCTAAAATCAACGACTCAAAAAGCTCCTTTAGCGATTGAGCAACAGATAAAATTAACCCTTCCAAACAAAAAAAATATTACTATCGACATCAAACCGGTACGCTTTAGTAAGCGAGGCATGGCTGCCAAGATCACTCATATTCATCAAGGGAAAGAACATCTAAGGGCTTATTTATTTGAAGCCCATAAGCGCCAAAATGCCAATTTATATGAGTCCTCAAACAGCTTATAAATATAATTCACAGTTGTGTATTAGTCGCAGCTAGTTGCAGTGAGGTTAGTACAGCGATAAGCTAAACCTTTATTGTAATAAATGAAGGTTCTATGAGCGAAAATAACTATCCAATAGGTACTCAAGGCACGCCTTGGAATGATAAAGATAAACAGTGCTGGTTTAACCTACAAACGATTAAACGTAGCTATCAATCTGAAGTTGTAACTTTAATCAACGAACTGGATAATGATTTCGAGGTTGAGCAATATGGTGCGCTCAGTTTTGATCCTACTCGCTACCCTCTTTTTATTATTAAATCAAAACAGTGGGCATCGAATAAACCGAGCATATTGATCACCGGTGGCGTACATGGCTATGAAACAAGCGGTGTTCATGGCGCATTACATTTTATGAAAACGCTAGGTATGAAATACGCTAAAGAGTTTAACTTACTGGTTGCTCCTTGTATTAGCCCGTGGGGATATGAAACCATTAATCGCTGGAACCCAGCAGCCATAGATCCAAACCGTTCGTTTTATTCATCAAGCCCAGCACCAGAGTCAGCAGCACTAATAAATTATATTAAAGCACAAAATATACCTTTATTAGCGCATATTGATCTGCATGAAACAACTGACACTGACAACAGTGAGTTTCGCCCTGCACTTGCGGCTCGTGATGGCAAAGTGAACACTAATTGGAATATTCCTGATGGTTTTTATCTTGTCGCTGATAGCAATAAACCTGAACCGCAATTCCAAAAAGCGATTATTGACACTGTTGCTAATGTGACTCAAATTGCCCCCAGTGATGAAAACAATCAACTCATTGGAGTGCCATTAGAACAACATGGTGTGATCAATTATGCAGCACGAGAACTCGGTTTATGCATGGGCTTTACAGATGCACAGTATGTCACCACAACAGAAGTGTACCCAGATAGTCCGACGGCAACAGATGAGCTATGTATTACAGCACAGGTGGCTGCAATTAAAGGTGCATTAGATCACCTGCTTACAAAATAATTATTGCGAGGGTCTATTGGTAATTATATTTAGGCCCTATTCTGACATTTTTAATCTGGTTATATATTATTCACTGATTAATTAATGCAAATTTATAAAAAATTAAAAAATACCTAGACTCCGCGTTTTAATTGTATAAAATTCGCGCTCTTAAATTTTCTTACAAGGAAGCACGTTGAAATTTAGCAATAAACATGGACAGGTTAGTTTACACCGCGAGCAAAATATAATCATTGCTAATTTTTGCGGGAATCTTAACGCCAGTTTAGTAACCTCATTTAGCAATGGCTTATTTGAGCAGGTTAGTCAGCTTGCCAATAAACCATGGGGATATATCAGTGATTCTCAAAATTTGTTGGCTGCAACTCCTCAGGCAGAGCAACAACTTACAGTGTTGGCCTCTGCCATGGTTCGTAATGGATGTATTGCTAGCGCTTATATTTTTGATTCAGCTATCGTAATCAATCAAATGCAACGCATTATTCAAAATGCAGGCCTTAGCGTGGATGTTCGCCATCGTCTGTTTAAATGTTTAGTGCAAGCTAAAACCTTTGTTCACCAAACAATGAACGATAATGCAGCTCAATTTCACTCTGCATAACTTAGTTACGATAAAACACACTGCTTATTGATGTATTAATACTGCTATCTTCTTCGGCTGTGATCACAAAATCAAGTTCATTGAGCTTACTTGGTAAATCATAGCCATCGGCAACCACAGTGACCGGGATGCGCTTCATTTGACCAGGCTCGACAGCTGTAAGTTGAGGGCTCTGTAACTTAGCCACATCAAGACCGGTAATCGCTACTCGGTAATGCAGTAACTGTTGTGTTTTATTAATTATTGTCAAGGTGTAAGGGTTTTCAACTAAGCCCTCATAATTTACTCGATATAATGCATTACGATCACGCAGTACTGACACTTCGATTGGCGTGCGTTGAACTAACCACGCTAACATACTGACCATTAATAAAACCGTGAGTGCGCCATAACCAACCAGTTTCAACCGGTATGGATTAGTTTGCTCGCCAGCCATCTGTTTTTCGCTTGCGTACTTGATCAAGCCTTTTTGATAGCCAAACTTATCCATTGTATCGTCACATGCATCGATACATAAACCACAGTTAATACATTCATATTGTAAGCCGTTACGAATATCAATCCCTGCCGGGCACACTTCCACACATAAATTGCAATCTACGCAATCACCTAAATCTAACGCTTTAGGATCGGCCTTACGTTTACGTGGACCACGACTTTCCCCACGCGCACTATCGTAAGTGACAAGTAATGTATCTTTATCAAACATTACAGCCTGAAACCGTGAGTATGGACAAGCAATAGTGCACATTTTTTCTCTTAAGAAACCGGCATTTCCATAAGTACAAAAGGCAAACAAAAATACCCAAAAACTAGTGATGCCCGACCATTGCAGAGTAAACATATCCCCATACAAGCTTTTAGCCGGAATAAAGTAAGCCATAAATGACGTTGCTGTAAACAATGATATGATTAACCAAGCGCTATGCTTGATTGTTTTTTTCTGCCATTTTGATAACGTCCACGCGGATTTATCTAACTTTATACGTTGATTACGTGTTCCCTCTATACGTTGCTCCACCCATGAAAACATCAGCATCCAAATTGTTTGTGGGCATGTATATCCACACCATACCCGGCCAAGCCAATTGGTAACAAAAAACAACGCAAAAGCACCTAACATAAATAACAACGCCAAGATCATAAAATCTTGGGGCAGTAAGGTCAGCCCAAAAATAGCAAACTTTTGACTCGCAACATCTAGCAATACCGCTTGCTGGCCTTTGTATGGGATCCAAGGAATAAGAATGAATGTAAGCATGAGTAACCAACCAAGGTTGAGGCGAATACGCTGGAAAAATCCTTTTTGCTCACGGATATAAATAGGCCCTTCATGCTTATAGGGCTTGATGATCATATCTTCTTCTTTAATATCAAATTTCATAATAACTACTTACTGTGACGGTTAGGCCCGTAAGTTTGCAAGTTTCAGACCAAATAGAAATTAAATTAAGTAGTTGAATATTAATGAATTTTTATTTAATAAACTCGCTAAAATCGCGACATTTAGCGAGTGCCGTGATATTTAACGATTTTTACGGATCATCAACTTGCGCATTTTTGATCGTAACGTACTCTCCGGCATGCCTAATTTAACTGCCGCGCCTTGACTGCCAGAAATTTGCCAATTTGATAATTCTAATACTGCGATGATATGCTGTCTCTGCGCTTCGTCAAGGCTCAGATCCGTGTTTAGGTTAGCGCTAGCATTGGCATCAAGTGGTTGCGATAACTGCAATACAGACTGCTTTGATAAAATAGCCTCTCGCTCTAGTACATTCTGTAATTCACGAATATTACCCGGCCAATCATAAGCTTGTAGCTGTGTTATGGCTTTTTCACTGAGTCCTTTGAGCTGTTTACCAAGACGTTTATTTAATTGCGCAATTAAATTACTACACAAATATGGAATATCTTCTTTACGCGCTTTCAGTGGTGGAACTGTGATTGGAAATACATTTAGTCGATAATATAAATCTATTCTAAAGCATCCTGACTGCACCATGGCCCATAGGTCACGATTAGTCGCAGCAATTACACGAATATTAACTTTACGTGTTTGACTACTGCCAACACGTTCAAATTCATGCTCTTGCAATACCCGTAACAACTTACTTTGCGCTTCAAGAGCAAGCTCTCCAATTTCGTCTAAAAAAATGGTGCCATTATTAGCCAACTCAAAACGTCCTTTACGATGCTCCTTAGCCCCCGTAAAAGCCCCCTTTTCATGACCAAATAACTCAGATTCAAGTAAGCTTGGCGTAAATGCGGCGCAATTAACCTTAATAAAGGATTGCCCACTGCGCCCACTTAAGCGATGTAAGTTACGAGCAACTAATTCTTTTCCTGTGCCGTTTTCACCTAAAATCAATACCGTGCTATCGGTCGGGCTAACAAGTTTTATTTGCTCAAGCATGGTTTGAAATACGTGGCTTTTGCCTACCAAACCAGACTCTTGCCAATCTTCATTAAGTTCTGCTATCAAATAGCTATTTTGCTCTTTTAATTGCTCACTTAAGTGATTCACTTGCGCTAAAGCATCACGCAGTGCGTGCTCTGTCTGGTGTTGTTTTGATACATCGCGAAATATCGCGACAGCGCCGATCAACTGATTATTTTTATAAACGGGTGTAGATGTATATTCTACCGCGAAACAGCTGCCGTCTTTACGCCAAAATACCTCATCTTTAACATGGCGATGCTTGCCGTCAAACATAGTGCAATAAATCTGGCATTCATCTGCTGGATATGGCCGTCCGTCAGCGTGACTATGATGATGGTACTGATGAATTTTTTTACCCAGCAACTCATCTGCATGCCATCCAGTCATGCGTTCAGCAGCGGGATTTACAAATACCGCATTACCACTTAAATCAAAGCCATATATTCCCTCACCAACGGCGTTGAGTAATAAAGTTGGATCGTCTAAAAACTGTTTTATCATTGCTTACACCAATCTCGCGAAATATCGCGTTCATTATGCCTATAATGGCGAAGATTTGCACCCTAAGTGACTAACTCATACCGTTCATTAAAGCGAAACTATCCGTCGTTTTGCTTCATCATGAACCGCATCTAAAGTAACTGTAAGACTACAGCGCTCATCGTTAAGTATTTGAAAAATAAATTAATAAATACCTAACTATCATCAAGACAAAGTTAATCTGCTTGTGATTGTAATGCATTAGCTTTGCAAATATGTATTAACTGCAGTGTCTGCACACTTCTTATTTAATTATTGCATAATCTTTGCTTACAATTTCATCTCTGGTAGTAGTTACATTCTTGGTTGTAACCGATTAAACTCAAAAAAAACAATATTGTAGGGATCACATGTCGTTAATTATTAACAACCTTGAAAAACACTATAAAACGGTTACTGCGGTGAATAAGCTGTCATTTGATGTGCAACCAGGAGAGATTTTTGCTTTACTTGGCCCCAATGGTGCGGGGAAATCATCATTAGTAAAAATGATCGTTGGTTTTTCCTCTCCAGATAGTGGCTCTATTCAACTCAATGATGCAAGACAAGCGTATTCATCTATTCCGGCACATTTACTGGGCTATCTACCAGAAGACCGAGGCCTCTATCCAGAAAAAACAATAAAACAAAATCTACAATTTTTTGCAGCATTACACGGCGTAAAAGATAGCGAATTTACGCAGCGCTGTGACTATTGGTTAGCTAAATTTAATTTAACCGCACGCTTGAATGACCCCTTAAAATCACTTTCTAAAGGGAACCAACAAAAAATCCAATTGATCACTGCAATTTTACATAAGCCCAAATGGGTAATTTTAGATGAGCCATTTTCTGGCTTAGATCCTATTAATCAGGAATTAGTTGTTGAATTTTTAGCGCAATTAAAACAGCAAGGCATGACCGTTATTTTAAGTGCACATCAAATGGCGATGGTAGAAAAACTTGCTGATCGGGTATTGCTATTAAATCAAGGTGAAAGTGTTTTATACGGCAAACTCAGTAATATACTTCAAAGCGCGCAAAATAATAGTATTCAAGTCGTATTCAACGATCCAATTAATCAAACTTACTTTGAGCAACTATGTGAACATTATTGTGTTGAGCAAATAAAAGCACAGCAACTAACTATCACCCTAAAGCAACACCAATCACTTAACCAGTTACTTCCTCAGTTAATCAGCATCGGGGAAATATGTGAACTCAAAAATAAAGCTCAGTCACTGCATGCAATTTATTTACACGCAGTAGCTGAGCATAACGCTAAACTGGATCAAGGAACGACGCTATGAATAAATCATCGCTTACACAGCAACAGCTCTGGATTGTTGCAAAATGGGAGTTCTTGCATTTTTTTAAATTAAAACAAGAAATTATTTCGAAGTTGATCATGCTCGCTATTGCTGGAGTTATTTATTTTTTTGCCACTGCAAACAGTCAACTTGAACAAGGTTATCATTTAGCAAGCAACCTCGAGTTTAGCGTCAAAACAGAGCCTACATCGACACAATTTAAGTTTACCAAACATGATGATTTAACTGCCATCATTGCAAATTTAGCTGAGGATACTGGCTATGATGGCGTACTTAAGTTTGACCAAGCGACTCACTCATATACGTTAATAACGGCTGTAAAATCAGCATGGCAAACAACATTGCAATCGCTCCTTAGAGCGCAATTGCAACAAGCTCAATTTGATAGCTTAGGCTTAAGCGAGCAACAACGACTAGGATTGACGAAAAATATTTCAATTGAACATAGGGTACTTGACGAGCTTTTGAAAAATCAAGCTGATCGTAGTCAAACATACACAGCATTTGGGGTACTGATATTATTATTTGTTGCGATGTTTGGGATCTTTAGCCAACTCTTTGTCAGTATTACCGGTGAAAAGCAAAACCGCGTAACGGAGCAATTGCTAGCCACCATGACACCACAAACATGGATAGATGGTAAGCTACTTGGGCAAATATTACTTGCAGTAAAAACCATGATTGGCACCTTGCTATCGATTATTTTATCGATGCTATTTTTTACCGTTATCATTAAACAACAAGCCCTCAATTTAGACTTTATTAATTGGTCATTACTGCCTTGGTTGTTAGCCTATGCGATTGTAGGTCTTGGCATCTGCGCTGCATTTATGGCTGCGATCGCAGCGGGTATTGATGATCCTAATCACAGTAGTAAAAGTGCCTTAATGATGCTGCCATTGGCACCTATCGTGATTGCATTTTTTGTTATCGATGCACCAAACAGTGTTTTAACAATCGTGCTTAGTTACTTGCCGATCACGGCATTTGCGGTTATGCCGGTGCGCATGTCATTAGTTGAAATACCAATTTGGCAAGCACTCTTATCCCTGCTTCTCAGTATTGGCTGTTTTTATTACTTACGTATATTTGCCGCTCGTATTTTTAAAATGGGTATGAATATGTACGCAAAAGAACCGAGTTTAAAGGCTATGTGGTTGAGTATCTTTAAATAACAAAACATATAGGCAGATAGCGTTGCGTTATCTGCTATTTAATGATTGTGAGTTTTGCTATTTATAAAATCAGTGAGAGCAAATAGCACACCTGATATCACAAAAGTAACATGAATTATTACTTTCCACATCAATTCATCACTTGAGTGACTAGTAGAGCTTATAAACACCTTTAACAGTTCGACTGCAGAAATGGCAACAATTGCGCTGATCAATTTCATTTTAAGACCAGAAAAACCTACTTTACCCATCCATGCAGGGCGATCTTCATGATTACCAATATTTAATTTAGAAACAAAATTTTCATAGCCACTAAAAATAATTATTAATAATAATCCTGCCAGTAATGCGGTATCAACCAAGGTCAAAATACCCACCAGTAGTTGCTCATTAGTAGCGCTAAATGTATTTATCGCCATTTGATACAGGTATTTAAAAAACTTCAAAAGTAACAGTACAATTGCAACGAGTAAGCCTATAAAAAAGGGAGCTAGTAGCCAGCGGGCTCGAAAAATAAAGCTTTCAACAAACTGTTCTAGTTTAGATGCAACACGAGGTGTGGTGTCAGGTAGTTGGCTTTGAGACATAATTATTCCTAAATTGATAGCTGGCGTAAGATAGCATTGATTAACATAAGTTTCTCATTATTTTACCGTCTCTTATTACATTATATTTGTCTTTACGATAAAAATATTTCGTTATCTTTTATTGTCATTTCGTTTAAGAATCACTTACCAACAGCATGTTGCTTGATTGGATCACTGTTGTTTTTGAATATAAAACAGCAGTCACTACATTTTTTAGGAATACACGAATGAAAAAAGCATTGCTAGCGCTTATCGTAGCGCCATTATTTGCAGTTTATGCAACTTTTGCTGTTGCTGACGATGCTGTTGAAGCTTCCGCCGAAACAATTAAAGAATACACTGAGATGTGTTTAAACTGGGCTAAAGACGACGACATCAGCAATGAAGAGCTTAAACCATACGTACTAAAGTGCGTAAATGATGAACTTGAATCAGAAGGCTATAAAAAAGTCACTGACGTAAAAATCTAACGTCAAAAATGCCTCTAAAGGCATAATTTTTGATATAAAAAAACCGGAATTGACACAAGGGTGTGCATTCCGGTTTTTTTGTTTTCAGAGCTTAGTATTCTACTCAGCGTCCTTTTTTGTTTTTGCAGCGGCTTTTTTAGGTGCGGCTTTCTTGACTGTTGCCTTTTTAGCGGCTGGTTTTTTCTTAGGTGCGGCTTTCTTCTTTGCCTCTTCAACCCATTTTCCTGCATTGAAATGTGCAGTCCAGCCTGTTGCTTTACCGTCAACCTCAGTCATTACATATTGTTCTTTATTCTTACGGCTATAACGAACAATTGCTAAGTTACCATCAGGATCTTTTACTGGTGCATCAGCTAGATAATAAAACTTAGGTGAAATACGATCTCTAAAACGCTGTAACTCTTCCACTTTAGGGGCACGAGTTTCACGTGATTTAGGGAAGGTATTCGCTGCTAAGAAAATACCTGCAGCGCCGTCACGTAGCACAAAGTATGCATCAGATTTTTCACACTCTAACTCTGGTAACTGAACAGGGTCTTCTTTTGGTGGCGCTGCTTCGCCGTTACGCAGTAATTTACGGGTGTTTTTACACTCATCATTACTACAGCCAAAGTATTTACCAAAGCGCCCTGATTTAAGCTGCATATCTGATGAGCATTTATCACATTCAATGATAGGGCCATCATAGCCTTTAATTTTAAACGTGCCCTGCTCAACGACATAACCCTTACAAGCAGGGTTATTACCACAAACATGTAATTTACGAGTTTCATCTATCAGGTATGAATCCATTGCCGTTTCACAAATTGGGCAACGCTTCATTTGCATCAATGTTTCGGTTTCGACATCTTCAACGTCAGCGGCAACCGCTTCATCACCTGACACTAAGTTCATAGTGGTAGTACAACGTTCTTTTGGCGGTAAATTATAGCCTGTACAGCCTAAGAAAACGCCAGTAGAGGCTGTTCGAATACCCATTTTTCTGCCACATGTTGGACAGTCAATATCAGTTTCGACCATTTCATTTTTACGCATCCCACCTTCATCTTCTTCACCACTGGCTAAAGTCAGTTGTGTAGAAAAATCAGCGTAAAACTTGTCAAGTACCTGTGTCCAGACACGCTCACCTTCAGCGATATCATCTAACCGGCCTTCCATTTTTGCAGTAAAGTCAAAGTTCATCAGATCAGTAAAGTTCTCAACTAAACGATCGGTGACAATTTCACCCATTTTTTCTGCAAAGAAACGACGGTTTTCAACACGGACATATCCACGATCTTGTATCGTTGAAATAATTGATGCATAGGTAGATGGACGACCAATACCACGTTTTTCAAGTTCTTTTACTAAACTCGCTTCACTAAAGCGTGCTGGCGGCTTAGTAAAATGCTGTTTTGGATCAAGTTCAACAAGGCTTAATATCTCGCCTTCTTTAATAGCTGGTAGTGATTGATCTTCTTCGTTCTTTTTTCGAACTGCTGGTTGTACTTTAGTCCAACCATCAAAACGTAACACCCGTCCTTTGGCTCTTAATTGGAAATCGGCGGCAGTAACAGTTAATGTTGTTAAGTCATATTCAGCAGGGACCATTTGACACGCAACAAATTGACGCCAAATTAATTCATAAAGCTTTTTAGCATCCGGGTCTACGCCATCTAGGTGACCAGATAATACAGTAACACTTGAAGGACGGATCGCCTCATGCGCCTCTTGTGCATTGCCTTTTGAACTATAACTAATAGCTTCTTTTGGTAAATACTTATCACCAAACTGCTGCGAAACATACTCGCGACACATTGCAACTGCATCTTTCGACAAGTTGGTTGAGTCAGTTCGCATATAGGTGATATAACCTGCTTCATACAAACGTTGCGCTAACATCATGGTCTTTTTAACGCCATAGCCTAAACGCGTACTCGCAGCTTGTTGCATTGTTGAAGTAATTAGTGGCGCACTAGGACGACTTTTACTTGGCTTTTCCTCAACACTAACAACTTTATATTCAGCTTGCTCTAAAGATGCAGTAGCTGCCATAGCTTGCGCTTCATTGACTGGCTTAAAGGCTTTATCACCTTGCTTGAACACCTCTAAACGAAGTGCCGACTCGGTATTTTTCACATCGGCATGAATATCCCAGAACTCTTCAGGAATAAACGCTTTAATTTCACGCTCGCGCTCAACTAACAAACGTACTGCAACAGACTGTACTCGTCCAGCGGATAAACCACGGGCAACTTTTTGCCACAATAATGGCGATACCATAAAGCCTACAACACGATCTAAAAAGCGACGAGTCTGCTGGGCATAGACCATGTCGGTATTCAGCTCACCAGGGGCCTCAAAGGCGGCCTGAATGGCATTTTTAGTTATCTCATTGAATACGACACGCTTATACTTTTCTGGCTCTCCACCGATAATTTCTTGCAGGTGCCAAGCAATCGCTTCTCCTTCCCTATCCAAATCCGTTGCGAGATAGATTTGGTCAGCGTTTTCAGCGAGCTTTTGTAATTCTTGAACAACTTTTTCTTTACCTGGTAATACTTCGTAATGTGGCTCCCAGCCTTTATCTGGATCAATCCCCATTCGAGCTACTAAATTTGTATAATCACGCTGTTTTTTGTACGCGGCCTTTTCTTCTGGTGCCATTTTACGTACTTCTGCAGGTGTTTTTACAGCAGCCGTTTTGGTTTTGCCTGAACCGGAGGTAGGAAGATCTCGTACATGCCCAATAGAGGACTTGACGATAAAATCGTTTCCTAAATATTTATTAATTGTTTTAGCCTTAGCAGGAGACTCTACAATTACTAGCGATTTGCCCATAGTTGCCTATTTCTAACCAAGTATTTTAAATGTGTTTTGCCCATTTACGGGCGCGAATATTTATAGGTATATCTACAAACACCAATTGTTACAAGCTTTTAATACAAACTTTTCTGCTTTTAATGAATAATTAAACAATTATTGTCGTTAATTTAGACAAAACGGTGTTTTAAGGTATTTGCAGTGGAATATATAGAATAGCAACAAAAATGCCAACCTTATGGTTGGCATTTTCTATGCTTTATTAATTTTAAACTTTAGGCTCGTCTAAAATAGACATCACGGTATATTGAGTTTTCACCCCACCAGGGGTCTCAAACTCGATGTATAAAAAGCCAGAATCAACATCATTTGGCTCAGCCTCTTTAGTAATATTTACCGAAACAGAGATAGGCACTTGTTGGGCAGTATTAACCACAGTGTAATCTGTTAGCCCTCTTAACACACCATTATCGGCAGTGACAGTAACTGTAGTACCTGCAGGCAATGGATTGTTATGAATATCGCTGAAGAAAATAGTCACTGAAATCGCGCTATAAGGTGTGGAATTGCTAATATCAATAAGGTTTATGTCACACATACCCGCCATATCGGAAGCTTCTAAGCGAATACCATCAGTTAAACTACAATCATTTAGAGCGGTTACAGCTCTAATGTAAGGTGTACTTCCAGACATAACTAACTCTGAACGATCGCGTACATTTACTGTTTCACGCGTACATGCATTTGCAGCAAGGGCCTCGTCACTACATAACAAACCATTGTAAATGCCATCGCCGGCATCAAACTTACCATTATTTAGTGCACCAGAGCGCTCCACATACCACTCATCTTCACCGCCATTAGAATCTACTGGGTTTGCAGGTGCGGGTAAATTTCCGTCAAAAATACCGTTTTCATTAAAATCTATAAATGCTTCAGGTAAATCTTGTAATGTAGAATCAAACTCGTTTTGATTAAATTCACCGTTAGCAGATACATCATTAAATGATTCTTCACCCACTGAGTATGCTAGCAAGCTTACACGACCACCTAATGGATAATCTATTGGCGCATTACTTGGCGCATCCGCAAGTGATATTGGGTTACCACTACTATCAAGATAGGTAATTAGGTTACCGTTTGCGTCTAGTTGTGACTCTCTGATACCTAATGTACAAGGTGCTGCTTGACCAAAAAAACGGTCGCACTTATCAGCCACAGAGTTTTTATAAATGCTGTAATGATAAGGTATTGGATTTTGGCTGCGCCACTGCGCTTTACACACACCATCTATGGTGCGACAAAGTAACAAAGGTGTAAATTGTTGATCATCTATTGTGCCAACTGCACCACCTTCACTGGCAATATAAATTGCCGTGTTATCAGGAACAAAATTATTAAAGTGATCCGCTGCAAATACAGTTAAGTCTGTAGTCACCCCGGCTTCATTTAATGATTCTGTATTAAGTGTTTGTACTGCAAGCGTAAAACTGTCTTGATCTGGCACACCAGTGGTAATGGTTATGTCATTTGACACGATAGAAATCACATTATTTTGTGATGTGTCGCCAGCCTCAACTTGATGTGATGCAATAACAGATAAAACACCTGCGGCTCTTCCTGAGCGGACATTTACAGTAACTAAACCTTCATTATTGGTAAACTGAAATGCACTATCTAGCAAAGCGCCGCCGGGGTTTTGCGAAAGAGCAAAATCAATCTGCTTTTGACCAACAGGGTTACCATTAATATCTAAAAGCTTAAAGGTGAGCTCTGAATTTTCAGTGAGAGTCTGACCGCCAGCTCCTTTAATAGCTAACACTTGATTGGTCACACCCATAAACGCGATTGAACCCGTTTGAGCCGCTGCTACATTGATATTAATTGTTTTAGTGGCAACGTTACCACCGGTGACCACGGTTGCTGTAATCGTATCAATACCATTACAACCATCAGCTTTATAAGTTGCGCTTGCCGTACCACCAATGCTAGTTACCACACTATCGATAGTGGCTCTAGGAGTAGATTCTTCTGCGCATGCTGAGGTAAATTGTACTTCAAGTGGAGTTGTGAATAAGTTATTGCTGCCATCTACAATCTGAGCTGTAATAATAGTAGTAGAACCTGCAGACAACACATCTCCAGTAGCAATACCCGCGTTTAAATTTACATTTACTTGAACAGCGTTAATTTCAAATAAAGCACTCGCAACACCACCTTGAGCGGTTAATTCAACTTGACCAACACCTGAGCTGCTACCAGGCAATAAATTCAAAATAGCAACACCAAACGCATCCGTTTTAGCCGTTAAACTTTCAGGTAATAAAATACCTAGCGTTGTTGTCGCTTGAACCAGTACATTACTTGCTGGCGTATTACTGCCAGGTTTTGTGATTTTTGCGTATACAATCGCTTGCTGCCCAAGTAGATTACTATTTTGTGAACAATCTGATGGATCAAGTTCTATAGAATCTCTATCAATATTTAACCAACTATCTGGGCAGTTTTGTAAGATTTTAATATCAATATTTGCAGCAGAGTCATTAGATTGAGGCTCATCCCCTGCGGTATAAAAACCGAGCTTACTTGTTGCATCTTCGTAGCTGGCAACAATGGTCCCAGCTCCTTCAACACTACCAGCGCTAAGTTCAATGGTTGCAACACCATTCGCGTTTGTCAACGCACTACCTGTTGCAGGTATAAAAGAGCCGAGTGTTGTGGTAAAACTTACCTCCTGACGAACAATAGGCTGCCCATCACTGTCGGTCACAGTCGCAACTATCTCTAGCGGATTATCTGCTGTAACTATTCGAGCGTCAAAATTAAGTTCAACTTGAATTGTTTGTTCAACATTGTCTCCACCAGTCTCATCACCGCCAATTGTTCCACCGTCCTTTTCAAGTGTTCCACCGCCACCACACGCGGTGATAAAAAAACTCAACAGTATGACACTGAGCCATCGCATTAAAGGCATTGCCCTCTCCCTAGCGTTTGTAATTAATTATTTAAATATAAAATTTACCCAATATTAACCTATATCAAGCTTTAAAATCACAACTTTTATTACTTTTTTATGGTTTTTTTCAACAATATTTTTTTTCATATTTAGCGATTTTTTCTGTATAAAAATCTGCATGCTGGTAGGCTATGGCAAATTTATAAAAAATAGATTGTTACTATGTCAAAAATCCGTTCAATGAGTTTAACCACCCGTATCATGATAGGTATGTTTCTGGGGGTTGCTGTAGGCTTCATATTCCAAGCTATATTAGCTGGCGAAGACGATTTTCTAATCCCACTTGGATTATTCTCTTTGCCAATTAAGGGCTTTTTTGTAGATGGTTTATTTCATATTGGTGGACAAATATTTATCGCCAGTTTGAAAATGTTAGTTGTACCACTGGTATTTGTATCACTTGTTTGTGGTACATGTAGCTTAAGTGATCCGAAAAAATTAGGCCGTTTAGGCGGTAAATCAATCGTTCTCTATCTTATTACTACCGCAATTGCAATTACGGTTGCGATTACCTTGGCATTATTAGTTAATCCAGGGGAAGGGATTAACTTACCTTCTGAAGCGACTTATAGCGCAAAAGAAGCACCAACTCTTGCACAAGTAATCATTGGCATGTTCCCAACCAATCCAATTGATGCCATGGCAAGCGGCAATATGTTACAAGTAATTGTATTCGCATTGCTATTTGGTATTGCAATGGCTCTTGGCGGCAGTGCTGGTAAACGAGTAGCGGTTGTTTTTGAAGATTTAAACACCGTGATCTTAAAGCTAGTTACCTTATTAATGAATGTGGCTCCTTATGGGGTGTTCTGCTTAATGGCGAAGCTATTCACTACTATCGAGTTGAACTTGATAGTCAGCTTAGCTAAATATTTTGGTGTTGTGGTGGCTGCGCTATTTTTCCATGCCTTCATTAATTACACCTTACTGTTAAAGTTTTTAACCGGATTAAACCCGATTATCTTTTTGAAAAAAATGAAACATGCCTGTTTATTCGCATTTAGCACTTCAAGCTCAAGTGCAACAATGCCTATTACACTTGAAACAGCCACTAAAAAATTAGGGGCAAAAAATTCAGTTGCGTCATTTACAATTCCACTCGGTGCCACTATTAACATGGACGGTACAGCAATCATGCAAGGTGTGGCTACGGTATTTATTGCACAAGTATTCAGTGTTGATTTAACGATTTCAGATTACTTAATGGTAATTTTAACCGCCACTTTAGCGTCTGTAGGCACCGCTGGTGTCCCTGGTGTAGGCTTGATCATGCTTGCCATGGTCCTGAATCAAGTTGGTTTACCTGTTGAGGGCATTGCCATCATTATTGGCGTTGATAGGTTACTTGATATGACTCGTACGGCGGTCAATGTCACAGGCGATTGTATGGTGACATGTGTGGTTGCTAAATCTGAAGGTGAACTAGATGAGGCCGTATTTAACGACCCAAATGCAGCCAAAGACTTAGAGGATTATCACAAATCAACTGACTAAAGTTGTCCGTGTATAAATGAAAAAACCCCGCAAATTTGCGGGTTTTTTTATCATTTAATAACGGAAACCTTTATGGGTTTAGCCCTTTTAAACGAGACAATAATGATATACCGGTTTTGTTAACAGTGTTACTCAACCCGATAGCAAGCTTGTCGCTTAAGCTCTTTTTAACTTTATATTTAATTTTATATATTTGTCGCTCATCTTGATACTTAAGTAATGTGTCATCACTGGTTTCTATAGTATCGACTAGACCTTTTTCAAGCGCTTGAGTCGCAAACCAGTGCTCACCTGTTGCCACTAAGTTAATATCTAAACTTGGCCGTTGACTGCTAACAAACTGTTTGAATAAGTCATGAGTTTGCTCTATTTCTTCTTTAAACTTCTCCCGTGCTTTATCTGTATTTTCACCAAATAAAGTTAAGGTACGTTTAAACTCACCCGCAGTGATTTGTTCAAAATCAACATCGTTTTTCTTCAGAATTTTATTAAAATTTGGAATTTGTGCTATCACACCAATAGAGCCAACGATAGCAAACGGTGCGGCAACAATTTCATCAGCGACACAGGCCATCATGTAACCACCACTGGCAGCAACTTTATCAATCGCAACCGTAAGGTGAATACCTCTATTTTTAATGCGTTGTAGCTGGGAAGCAGCAAGTCCATAGCCATGAACCACCCCGCCACCACTTTCTAACCTAACCAACACTTTGTCTTGCTTAGGATCGGCAATTGCAACAATTGCGGTAATTTCTTCACGTAAGCTATCGACTTCATGAGCATCCATACTACCATTAAAATCAAGTACATATAATCGTGGTTTCGACTGTTCATCAGTGCTTTTTTTAGCATCATTCTTTTGGGCTTTATGGTGCGCTTTTAATGCTTTTTTAGATAAGGTGCTTGCAATAAAATCATTTTTCAAATCATCTAACTGCTCAGAAATATCATCAATCTCAATCTCACCTTTTTTACTTTTAGGCTTTATCGCTGCAGCGACACTAATTAATATTACTGCTGCAACGGCAATCACAAACGTCGCCGTTTTAGCTAGAAACAGCCCGTACTCATATAGAAATTCCAATCGTATTCTCCAAACAAAAATTTCGTCTAATTTACCATTGAAACAAAAAAAAGCCACTTTTCAGTGGCTTTTCATTTATTTTAATACTCTAGAAAGTTAGTCAGTGACAATCTCAGTATTTTGAATAGATAACGCTCTCCCTCGGGTGACCAAATAAGTCGCAATCTGTAATTGCATTTCAGTTGTCGTGGCTGCGCTTTCTTCAGCCGTTGCACCTGCATCAGGATCTGGGCTAAGCACTGAGCTGTGATGCCCTTTGGTAAATTTAACTAAATAGCTCATACCATCCTCAGTAGGCGTTTGCGTCTGGGTTACTGTCGTTAAGCCCATTAAGTTAGCAAGAGGCAGTGAGCCTGCAATTGGGTTATTTGCAGTCATTGGTGGGATCACTTGATCTGGTTTATTGCCATTAGCTTCACCATCACCTACAACCACATTCATATAAACAGGTGTGCCAAGCGCTTTTATAGCTGATGCATAGTTTGTTGGATCGCCGCTATCAAGAGCCGTCTGTGCTGCAAATGAGAACTGACTCAAAATACCTTGAATCTTAGCAAGCTTAGTCATTTCACCAGCTGCATTTAACGAAGTGTAATATTCGCCATAACCACATGAAATACTCTCGTTCGTTGGCGCTGCTTCACCACAGTTTGATACAGCAGGACCCTCTCTATAAGTTTGAAACTCAGCTGATTCAGACGTCCCAGCTGATAGCAATACAGAGCCTTGCACAAATGGGCCAAAACTCGCCGATTCTAATAAAAAGCTAGCTATCCCACCACCACCGCTAGCGAGTGCGACACTATTGATTTTAAACAAGCCATCAACTTGGCTATCAAAAGGTGCATTTGCTTGAGCAACAAAAGCAGGAGCAACTACTGAGCCAAGTGAATGGCCGATAAACACTACGTCAGAGGTGTTGAGTGATGTATCATCAACAAAATTGAGGCCTAGACGCAATGCTAGTAAATCAGCCGCAGACTGCCTTAAATTGTCACGCGCAACGAGTAATGATTGCAAGTTCATGTACGCAAGTACAGATCCCTCCCCTTTAGTCGCATTAAAGTCGTCTTTACCATCGT
>NZ_JACJEY010000149.1:0-1111 GCF_014164295.1 Pseudoalteromonas sp. SG43-7 | reverse complement strand
CAAATGTACCTGGCAATATTTGCTCAGCAAAATTGATTGGAATGAATTTATTTTGGCAGGATAAGTCTGGCTTGTAGTTGGCCATAACAATTTACCGTGGGTGAATAATATCTATTAGATCACAGTAACCCTGTGGGTTCAAGGTCAAAAAAACAATCAAGTCAATTGTGTAGAACCAGTTCCTAAAAAGAGTAATTCTACAGCCTCAACGCCGCCATAAGCCGCGAGACGGTAGGAGCGTCGGGAGCGTAATTAATGGCATTATTAGGGTTACTACTCAAATGCTTTACATAAAGTGCCCTGATGGAAGATCATTTGCCACCTCCCATTTATCAGAGACCATATTGAACATCGTAATGAGTAAATAGCGGTTGTCTCACCACCTTTTACCATTACAGCTTTATAAAGTAACTGGGCACATTTTGGCGCTAAATGTCTCAATTCATATTCAGATGCACTGATCTTAGGAGGTACTTCTGATGGCAGACGCTCCAGAGCTTCTTTTTTTCCAAATCGAACTCCAGAACCACCAATTTCAGTGAATTCATCCGCAATTAGTTCATCCAATTCGCCGTATGAAGCCCTAGTCTCAGCCTTAAATAAATGCTCTTCTAATTCGATGAGCTTCACCTTTAAATTTTCCACTAAATCTCCAAGTAACCCTAACGAGGCTGTAGAATAACTCGTTTTTAATTTATTTTTATTGATGCATTAACCATAGCCGAGTTCCTATTTTGATTCAATCGGTTACTTCGATTTTACGTAAAATATGAAAAAGAGGGTTTACTGTTGCTTTAAGGGGCGTTTTGGCGGGTATTCCAGTTGGTTTACTGGCTATATTACGGCTTAAGTGGTTTTAGTGCAGCCTGTTTGCAGCTTTTCTATATTATGAACTAAGCAATATAGTTGTATTGGGAGTTTACTTTCGTTTGAACCTGTAAGATCAGTTTTTTCATGCCTTTGTTGACCGTAAAATTTCGCTTTTTACCTCAGTAAAGCGGCTCTATAAAACCACGTTGTTTGCCATTCCTTCAAGAAAAACCTGTCGTCGCGCCATTGGACTGTCTATTTTGACCTTTATTTTAATTAGCTAACGGTGGATTTAGATCAC
>NZ_JACJEY010000148.1:0-1169 GCF_014164295.1 Pseudoalteromonas sp. SG43-7 | reverse complement strand
CCGCTTGGTACACACTTATATCAATCAATAGAGCACTACTTCAAAATAGATAAAGATATAACAGAAAAACACGGATTTCCTGAGGAGTTAAAACCCTATTTAGACCCAACAGATTGCCAAGTTAACCGTCAGGAAGTGTGGTAATTAAAAGCTAAATCGCTCTTTAAAAATTTAAAAAATTGAACCTAAAGTGATGCATTTAATTGTTTTAGGTTTAGTTTGCAGCTTATGTAGATAGCGGTATTGTTATTTTTCCTGATAAAGCATCAGGTGACGCCGCTTTTCTAGCTGTAATTTGCCGACCCAAATACCACGAGAAACCCTTGGTGAAGTGGTGAGTATTTTATACCTGATTACAGGCAACGCTTGATCTCTGAACCTGAAAGAAAAGAAACGTTAAATCGGAATACAAAGCCAAACGGTTATTTATGCAACTAACCTGCGGTATGCCGTAAATACCCTATTTTAATATTATTAAGAGGGAAATCATGAACAAGGACGAAAAAATGAACGCAACAATCAAAAGTATCCCAAGCAAATTCACGGTTGTAAACTTTACGGCTAATTATAAGACACACTTCAACGCCAGTTTGAATGTGGCTATATGGACTGTCATAGCAGCTGCTTTTGCATTATTGACACTATCTGCAATTTTTACGTCACTAACAGGGCCTGATTATCTCTATATTCAAGGAGATATGTCGTTGACTCAATTTTGGCAACTATACTCAGGCCCAATTGCGACGGTTGGCTTTTTATTGACTTATGGTTGCACACAGTTAGTTACTATCAATAAGTCGTATTGGAAAGTGTACTTTATGAATAATGTTGAGGTGATTTATAAAGGAGAAAAACTAGACTTAAATTGTTATGAACTAAGGATGTACGATAAGGGTAAGTTTATTATTGCTAAAAATAACCAGCAAATTGATGACTTTATTTTTCAGCTTAACAACGTTAGTTAATTTAGGTCTATGCTATCCCAGCTTTATCTATGTGGCCGAAACATTTCGAAGTTGATTGGAAAGTAAAAGTACAGTACCGCTTTGTAATGGTCTAATGAAACTGGACAGGTTTATAGCGTAAAATGAGCTAAACCCAAAAGGTATCACTATGACCAGAAAATCAAAAGTAACACTCAGTGCACAACAAAAACTTGAATATGCCAA
>NZ_JACJEY010000147.1:0-1186 GCF_014164295.1 Pseudoalteromonas sp. SG43-7 | reverse complement strand
ACCCCGTTTGAGCAAGATGATATTTATTATGTTATAGCGCGTAATGCCTGGGGCAATTTAAAACTCTACGGTGAGAAAACCGGACATTCTGTGGAAATCAGCCCTTACCTTAATTGGATGCGAACAAAAAAAGGAAATCAGCAAGATATTGAAGCTGGCAAGGCTAACCAAACAATAAAAAGTTTCTTGACATGTCAGGATCCAGATAGTTCTGATATAAAAAGCAGCCAAAAGAAACCACTTTTCCCTGCGGCATTAAAAAAATATGGCCCACTCAATGCTAATGAAGTGTACGGCTTTGCGCCATTTTTATTTATGGGTGGCGAGAAAAAAATCAAGAATATTGAAAAGTGCGATATTTTTGCCCATTTGAATTTAATTGCCGACATGGGGGATATGGAAATTATTGATATGGCTTCTATGGTACGTGGCGCTATTAAGCAGTACGAATAACGCTGTATGCAAATATGCTTGTGGCCTTTTTAATCTGGACTGGGCTACAAAACTTAAAAATACTAAAGTGCTCGGTTAGATCTTAGTGTGTTTTTAAGCAGTTTATAACAATAAAGACGTTATAATTTAAATTTAAACCGTGCAGCCAAAGCACTAATTCACTAGGAATTACCGGCTCTTTAACAACATGGATGTTGTTTGGCTAGGCGCTAATACAGCCGCTGATTAGTGCCCTGCCTTTCATTTTTGCACAGAGTAAATTCGATTATTCGTAGCAGCGGGTTTACCCCGCGACATAATTCCCCTGCAGCCCACAACGAACTACTATTTGATGATGACGACAATGAGCCAAAAGTCATTTTACAAACTCTCGCCAGTGAACATTACTTTGAGCTAAACGCCAAGCAATCGGACCGTAAGCTTATATGATGAATAAGCCAACTAGGGACTATTAATTAATACCCATTGCATTAAATTAAGGCGCTATTATGGCGCATGAAAAATAGCGCTATAACAAGGCAAAAATGACGACATATAGTGGTGCTACATGAGTCATTTTTAACGCAGTTAGGGTGTTATTTAGCTCGCCAGAATGGGTCTATTTTTAATAATACCAATCTGCCAAATTATGTGATCTAATTAGCACACTGATACTTATCTACTTTTACTAAATTGAACTTAGAAAAATCCAAGCAACTTTTAGCTTTATCACGTAAAGAGCCTAATGCGAGAA
>NZ_JACJEY010000146.1:0-1194 GCF_014164295.1 Pseudoalteromonas sp. SG43-7 | reverse complement strand
AAGCACGACTTTGCCCAAGGACCTACAACGAAACTAGCTAAATCAGACAGTAAACAGTTAAAGCAAGAAATAAAACAGCTGCAAAAAGAGCTTAATCGTAAAGATAAAGCCTTAGCTGAAACAGCCGCTCTGCTTGTTCTCAAAAAAAAAGCGGATGCACTCTGGGGTTTCAACGAGGACGATTAACAACACAGGCTGAGCGACATGAATTAATAACGCTTATTACAAACGCGCAGGATTCAGGGGCAAGGAAAGAAAAAGCATGTGAGTTACTTGGGCTGACGGTAAGAACCGTTCAGCGGTGGATTGAAGCAGACGATATGACTGACAAGCGAACGAGTACGAAAAAACGGCCGCCAAACCGTCTCACAGAGTTAGAGCGGCAGCGTATTATTAATACGGTTAACTCAACTGAGTATGGGCATTTACCGGCCAGTAAAATAGTCCCCAAGCTGCTTGATAACGGTATATGGATAGCGTCTGAAAGTTCATTTTATCGTGTCATGAAGGCACATAACTTATTAACGCATAGAGAAAAAGTAAAGCCAGCTAAGCCGATGAAAAAGCCAAGAGCATTGAAGGCAGTACGTGCAAATGAAGTATACACTTGGGATATCACCTATTTACCAACGAGCGTAAAAGGGCAATTTTTATACTTATATTTAGTGATGGACATTTTTAGTCGAAAGGTTGTTGGCTGGCAGGTTTACGACACACAGTTAAGTGAATTAGCCGCAGATTTAATGAAGGATATTTGCAGTCGGGAGCAAATAAAGCGCGAGCAAGTCACGTTGCACTCAGATAATGGTAGCCCAATGAAAGGCGCGACATTACTGGCAACATTACAGGAGTTAGGGATTGTGCCATCATTTAGTCGACCGTCAGTAAGTAATGACAATCCATACTCTGAGTCGTTATTTAAAACGTTAAAGTATCGCCCAGAATACCCAGAAAAGGCATTTGAAGATATAAGCGCAGCAAGAGAATGGGTAAGTGGGTTCGTTGATTGGTACAATAATGAGCACCTACACAGTGGTATAAAATTTGTGACGCCAAATCAACGTCATTTAGGTTTAGATAAAGAGATATTAGCCAAGCGTCAGCAGGTAAACGACGCAGCTAAATTGAATAACCCAAGTCGTTGGTCAGGAAAGTCACGAGATTGGTCAATGATAAACGAAGTAAATTTGAATC
>NZ_JACJEY010000145.1:0-1243 GCF_014164295.1 Pseudoalteromonas sp. SG43-7 | reverse complement strand
TGATCTGCTCCAGCCAGACTGGACACTTCATTAAGCGACATTTTTATTTTCAAAGTTAACTGGACTTAGATACCCGAGAGCACTGTGCCTTCTTGTCCGATTATAATCAACCTCGATGTATTCAAAGAGCGTTTGACGCATCTCGTCTCGCGTCATGATCGGCTCATATTGGATCGCTTCAACCTTCATTGAATGGAAGAAGCTCTCAACACAAGCATTATCCCAGCAGTTTCCTTTCCTACTCATACTTTGCTTTAGATTATAAGCGGTTATGATGTCTCGATAATCTTTTGAGCAGTACTGACTACCTCGGTCACTATGAACGATCACCTGCTCAGGGAACCCACGACGGAACAAGGCCATTGATAATGCATCGCAGACCAGTGTTGCGGTCATTCTGGTATCCATAGACCAGCCGACTACTTGCCTTGAATAAAGGTCAATAATTACCGCCAAATACAGCCAGCCTTCACTTGTCGCAACATAGGTGATGTCTCCCGCCCACTTTTGATTCGGAGCCTCCGCGTTAAAATCCTGAGCCAGCAGGTTCGGAGCAACTGGCATTTTATGTTTGCTATCCGTAGTGCACCTAAACTTACGTGCCGCTTTCGGCGTTAAATCCTGACGCTTCATACTAGCGGCAATGGTTTTAACATTACGGCTATCACCGTTCTCTGCCAGCTCTTTCTGGATGCGCCTTGAACCATCACGGCCTTTGCTGTTGTCAAAAGCCTTTTTGACCTTCGTATCAAGCTCTTGGCGAGTTACCTCGCGCTGAGTGGCCTTGTGGCGATGCTTAATCCAGTAATAAAACCCACTTCGTGAAACCCCGAACACCTTAGCCATGCGGACAGCACTGAAGCACAGCAGGTGTTCGAGCATAAATTCGTAGCTATCTACTTTAGATTTTTCGCGAAGTAGGTGGCGGCCTTTTTTACGATATCTAGCTCTTCAGCTTGCTCAGCCAATTGCCTTTTGAGCTTTGCGACTTCAGCGGCTAGATCTTTTTCCCGCTGACTGGTGCTAGTATCTTTCTTGGCTGCTTTACGCCAACCGTAGATCTGGGATTCGTGTAACGAGAGATGCTGCGCTGCCGTAGCTACTCCCAGCTTTTCTGCTAGTTTCAGTGCTTCTGCTTTAAATTCAGCAGAATGGAGAATACGTTTTTTCTTGTTTGTCATGGTTCACCTCATTAGTGATTGTACTCACTTAATTAGGTGTCCAAAACTGGTGGTGCGGATCA
>NZ_JACJEY010000144.1:0-1289 GCF_014164295.1 Pseudoalteromonas sp. SG43-7 | reverse complement strand
TGGAGTGTCACGGCCAGCAGTGATTTAGCGGAGGGTGACTTTAGTGTTACCGCCACCGTTGAAGATGGCGTGGGTAATCAAGGCACCGCCAGCGTCACTGGGATCATTGATACCACCATGCCGGATATCAGTATTAATCCGCCAGCCGACAGTAACGATACCACGCCTACCATCAGTGGCACCGCCAGTGCGCCACAGGGCAGCATAGTGACACTGGTGTTTAATGATGCCGCGGGTAATTCACACACAGTCACTACGCAAATGACACCATCAGGCACATGGTCAGTGCCGGCGCTGGATGCATTAGCAGAAGGTACTTATACGGTTACTGCAAGTGTATCAGATCAAGCGGGGAACCCAGCCAGTGCGAGTGTGACCGGGTTAATTGATGTCACCGCGCCGGTCATTAGCGTGAATGCGCTGGCAGATAGCAGTGATGTTACTCCGCTCATCAGTGGCCAAAGCAGTGGGGTGCCAGCGGGTACGCAAGTGAACGTTACAATCATCGCTGCCAATGGCGCAGTACAAAGCGCGACAGCAACAACGGATGGCGCAGGCAATTGGTCCGTGGAGGCCAGTAATGCGATTATCGAAGGCGAGTACACAGTGAATGTCAGTGTGACAGACTCCGCAGGCAATACCGGCACCGATAGCGAAACTGGGGTGATAGATACAACCGCGCCAAGCGTCACTATAGATGCACCCGCATTGACGAACGACAATACGCCAGTGGTGACAGGCACATCGGATCTAGCCAATAGTGACATTGCGATTACCTTTACGGATGGCAATGGCAGCCATACGGTGACAGTACAAACCAATGCTAGCGGTAATTGGAGTGCAGAAGCCACGCAGCCGCTTATCGATGGTGCGTACACCGTGACTGCCAGTCTCACTGATGCCGCAGGTAATACCGGCAACGCCAGTGACAATGGCGTGGTGGATACAATTCCACCAGAGCTTGCGTTTGTGCCCACCTTCCTATTAGGACAGTTAGTGTCTCTCAGCGGTACCTCCGATTTACCTGCTGGTAGTACTATCACCATCACTGAAAATCTCATTGGTGGCGGTATAGGCGCAACCTATACCACTACAACTGACGCCAATGGCGACTGGACGCTTGTGGGCTTAACCATTCCACTGCTAACAGTGGCCTCTGTGACTGCCAGTGCCAGTGATGAAGCAGGTAATGTGCGCACGATCACTTCGACTGATTTTGATGGTACGCCACCGACGCTCACGGTGAGCGTCGATACATTGAGCAATGACAACACCCCAGCCATTAGTGG
>NZ_JACJEY010000143.1:0-1295 GCF_014164295.1 Pseudoalteromonas sp. SG43-7 | reverse complement strand
AGCCACTCGCCTACAAGTAATTAATTAAACACCAGAGTAAAATTTAACACCGTAGGCGTTGAGCTTGCTGACGCACAAATACCACACCAAATTTTGAATATCGCGATGGCAAGCCACTCGCCTACAAGTAATTAATTAGACATCAAAGTAAATTTAACACCGAGACAAACTTAACACCCGTAGGCGTTAAGCTTGCTGACGCACAAATACCACACCATATTTTTGAAACGCGGTGGCATATTACGAAAGAGTAGATTAGATGTACTGGGATTAGTTTAAATATACACAATTCCAAAATGGATAATCACCCACACTTTTAACTAAGCCAGCCCTGAGCGGGTTTGCAACTATATATCTAGCTTGGTTAAGTAAATCTTCATCAGATCTAAGCTTGTGATCATAAAAGTTAGCTTGCCAAATTTTTCCGCTAGAAAGTAAATAACGGTTCAATTTAATCGTAGTAATACTTTTAAATTGACCAATAACTTTGGATAAATCATCAGTATCTCTAAGCTGAAATAGCCAATGCAAGTGATCAGGCATTAATGAAAAACAAATTGTCTTAAGGTTTCCGAATGCGAAAAAAAATGTAACTCCCTCATAATTAAACAGCTACTATCAAAATCACAAAAAAGCTGCATTCTATTTTCAGTACAAATTGTAACTGAGTAATAATGATTAATTATCGAGCATCGCCCTTTAGTCCGCTTACTGGTATCAACCATTACTTTCCCTCAATTAACTACAAGTAAATATAGCAATTAATCGAGATCCCTCCAGTAGAGATTGAGCTTTCTTAATAAACAAACACGGAATTTTAAAACGCGGTGGCAAGCCACTCGCCTACAAGCAATTAATTAAACACCAGAGTAAAATGCAACACCCGTAGGCGTTAAGCTTGCTGACGCAAAACACCACAACACATTTTAAAACGCGGTGGCAAGCCACTCGCCTACAAGTAATTAATTAAACATCAGAGTAAAATTTAACACCGTAGGCGTTAAGCTTGCTGACGCAAAACACCACAACACATTTTAAAACGCGGTGGAAAGCCACTTGCCTACAAGTAATTAATTAAAACATCAAAGTAAAATTTAACACCCGTAGGCGTTAAGCTTGCTGACGCAAAAACACCACATTTTGAAACGCGATGGCAAGCCACCCGCCTAGGTAAATTTAAACATCCACTTTTATTTTTTCGATAATTTCTACGTTGGCGGCAGGAAAATTGTAATCGTCTAACTTATCAATCGCGACCCATGCACTTTGCTGACCTTCTGCGCCATGGGCTTGGC
>NZ_JACJEY010000142.1:0-1314 GCF_014164295.1 Pseudoalteromonas sp. SG43-7 | reverse complement strand
TACTATTACTAATACTAATACTAATACTAATACTAATACTAAGAACAAAGAGCAAAGTATTTACGTGGCTCTTTTGTTTCTGGGTATAAAAACTTAATAACTTGGCGATTAATAGTCCGCAATGGGCCATTTGCAGATTGTCGGCAACGATCCTATAAAATAACTCGATTTTAATTTATTTTTAATAGTGGTTTAACCATGCCGATACTAAGCGCTAAGTTTCCCTTATTTCCTTTTATTTGTGCAAAAAACTTAGTAAATTATTCACAAAGAGGTAAAGAGGAGCTTCGCTTCAGAGTAATACTGATTCTAGCCCAAATGTATTTGCGGCTAAGGGTATTACAAACTAATAGCCAACGCTTATCAGCTACTGGTTGATTTAGAACACTGGATTCGCCGTAGGATAAGAATGTTCTACTGACGGTAGTGGCTTATACCTCTCGTTAGGCAATGACAACTTGGCTTGACAAGGTTTAGAAAGATATTTGGATCAAGATTCATCTGGGAGATGAACCGCCCATTGCACTTCCTGCTAATAAAAAGCGCATGACGGGTGGTGTGGGGGCTGGAGGTTAGATACCTCCGGCTACCCGATTAGAGTTTTATTTTAAGAAAGCCGATGGGATTTGAGGAGCACCACACCACTCAGCTATCGAATTGTATTTACAAGCTAAGCCTTTAAGTTTGTCGACTCCTCCTGATATTTTCTCAAAGAAGTCATTCAAGTCGCTGCCAGTATTTAATGCATCGTCAATAAGCCTCTTTAATTTGGTAAGGCCTACCGAATTTTTAACTTCTTCTGGAGAACTTGTTGCATCAATATTTTCGATAGAGCTATTTAAATCTAATAGCCTTAATTCAGTTCCAGAATCATCTCCACTTTTAGATATTAATGATTTAATTTCATCTGCAACATCAAGAATATCATTGTTAATTACAGTGGTATTTGTTTGAGTGGTAGTAACATTTATCACCGGTGAAAAATTTAAACTTAAAGGTTGTTCGTTTGGCCTTGATAAAGAGTTTTCGAAAAGGCTTTTTAGAGTAGATAATTCCTGCCCTTTATGAATTAGAAGGTCTCTTTGCGCTTCTATTTTTGTATAAGCGACACGTAATTCAGTTTTCAACTCTATAACCTTCAAAGCATTATCGTAGAAGGCTTCAGGAGGTTTTTCTCCTGTAACAACTAGCCCCCTGTGTCAGGATAGTTGTCGCCTCTAACTTTTAATAGAGGCAGATAAAAATGAGACGTCGATTTACACAAGAATTTAAAGTTCAAGCGGTTGAAAAAGCATTATCTCAATGTGATGATGT
>NZ_JACJEY010000141.1:0-1339 GCF_014164295.1 Pseudoalteromonas sp. SG43-7 | reverse complement strand
GCTAAGGGATCCCCAAAAATAATTATTAAGTTTCAATTACATCACTCACATCCATATTTTTCCAATCGATTTGCACTACTACCTGTACGAAATAGGCTAGTCCTTCCAAATAATCTCGCCGTCGCAATTTAATGGACTGTTTTTTGACGTATCGCAATCCAACAAATGCCCATGACACTACTCGCCTCCTTTTGGTTGAGTTAGCTTGAAAAGAGCCTGTCTTTCCTGCTTTGTCTATCACTGCGCCCAGCATCATTGAGAACCAATGAGCCAGTGTGGCAAGCAGTAACAGTATGTCTAATCGATAGAGTTTGTTTGTCCTGTGCAGATCTGAGCCTAAGCCGAACCTAACACTTTTTTGATCTCGAAATCCTGCTTCTATCTGCATTCTCATACCATATAATTTGAGCACTTTTTCGAGAAAGTGGTGCCTTTTTGGAAGTGAAGAAACGAGTAGCCAAGGCTCCTTATAACCACGTTTTTTATCTCTTTTTAATAACTTATGCCCTTTGCCAACCAGCACTGCATGCGTGTGATATTGTGCACTTTTGGTCAACTCGGTCGCGCCAAGATACTGGCTCCTACGTTGATTGCTCTTGAATAGTGACTGGCATGGAACAAACTCATCGCTGCCCTGCGTTTTCAAGTGTGCCGTACCTCGAACTCGGCTAATATAATGCCAGCCATTGTTTCGCACTGCTTTGAGCCAAGGAACTTTAAAGCCCGCATCCGTCACAATGACAGGGCGGCAATCACTCGGCAAGATCAGTTTGAGCATCTTTAAGAACCGTTTTTGTACTTTTGGGCAATGATATTGAAAGCTGAATGCACTTTCCTGATACAGGGTTAAAGAGCGACCTTCACTAACAATGCTGGCACGCAGAATACAGTATTTGGTTTGTGTATCTGCATGACTCCAATCAACCAAAATGACGGGATGCTTTTCAGTGACCACAAAACGGCTTAAGTGAACATAAACCGTTGTTGATTCACGTAAAAGCTCGTGGTTACTGAGCAGTCGATCAATACGTTTAATATCATGTTTTTCAGTTGTTTTTGAATTCAAATTGCGGCCGATAGACGTCAAGGTACATTGCTGGCAGTGCAATAGAGATTTAACGGCAGCGACTAAAGTATTAAATCTGGCTTTATGAATTGAGTTAGGGGTGACAGCGCGGAGCATATTGTGCAAAATAGTAAAAGCATTCATGGTGTTTAGCTCTGTTGTTTTTAAGCGATTCATAAGATCACAAAACACCATGAATGTTCCCTCGCTTCCCACATTTTTTAATACTATTAGTTCATTGATATATAAAGGCTAATTCTGGGGATACTTTAG
>NZ_JACJEY010000140.1:0-1353 GCF_014164295.1 Pseudoalteromonas sp. SG43-7 | reverse complement strand
TTTATTTTAATTAGCTAACGGTGGATTTAGATCACTGGATCCGCCGTAGGATAAGAATGTGCTACTGGCGGCAGTGGCGCTCTTTATAAAAAATAGCACGCACTAAAGTACGCAGTTTAATGAAATTAGGGGTCAGTGAGAGACTCGCCATAGCCTGTGGTATCACCAGTACCAAAAGTAGGCGCTTGGAAGCGAAGGCCCTTGTAGAAGCTCAAAAACAAAAGGAATTAACATTGCATTAGGCAATGATTACTTAGCTTCACAAGGTTTAGCGTCATTAAGAGATATTTGGATCAATATTCACTACGGGAGATGAACCGCCCATTGCGGACCCGCATGATGGGTGGTGTGGGGGCTGGAGGTTAGAGACCTCCGGCTACCCGATTATGTGGTTGTTTTATATATCTAAGTTGATTTGCTCTGCGGTTAATATACGACTTTTTAGTCGATCGCGAGTTTGTTGATTAAAACGTCCTTTGACCTCTTCAAGGTGAGTTATCAATTCCGAAATTTCATCATCTCGCTCAACAATTAAATACCTAATGTCTTCAGGTTCAAAATGAAGTCCAATATGACTAATTGAGGAGTTTAATTCTCTTTTCTGTTTTTCAGTCTTGATCGAACTAATAGGAACAAATGGAGCTATCGAAGAGCTATTATTGATAGAGAGAGATAACGAGCTGTTATCTAGTGGTGGTACATAACGCCATTCACGCTCATCAGCAAACCTGTATTTCTCTATTTTTCATGACCCTTTCTTTGAAGAGGTGCTTCATAATTTTTAACAAAACGATAAGTGTTAAAAATATTCATATAATCTGTGGTAAGTTCATCATAATCACCACTTTCTTCGAACTTTCTGCGGTGAGCGTGAATGCCATCTAAACCT
Source organism: Pseudoalteromonas sp. SG43-7 (assembly GCF_014164295.1). NCBI lineage: Bacteria > Pseudomonadati > Pseudomonadota > Gammaproteobacteria > Alteromonadales > Pseudoalteromonadaceae > Pseudoalteromonas > Pseudoalteromonas sp. SG43-7. The sequence goes on along the minus strand of NZ_JACJEY010000140.1, from coordinate 464 downwards.
TTGATAAGCCCTTCTGTAAAGGGTGAGTGCTGGCTGATATAAAGAACAGGATTGAGTCCATTTCGATTTGCCCACTCCTTAGTCAAGCCAATACCATAATGACCATATTTACTCATATGGCTACTAACTTCAGACAATTTTAGGTCACAAAACGAAACCATTGGAACTCCAATTTCTCTTGACCGACTTGTTCCAATTATTTTTTCTCTAGCATATGAGATTCTGAACGTATTTTTTAAGATACCAAACATTGCTTCTCGACTGCAGAAATGGAATAAAATCTCTGGATATAGACTTTTATTTTTACTCATAATTAATACCACCAAACTCGAGAACCACATAGACATAATGACTCCCACACGGTGTTAGCCTCCGCTTTTCGTGGGTTAGCTTAATTCAAAGCCAGAGCCATAATTAGTTTATCAATTAACTAAACAGCAGAGGCTAACATGAATAAACATAGC